>JAYWCS010000017.1:0-4278 GCA_043780315.1 Bacteroidota bacterium
CCATAAAAATTTGAAAACGCTTTGTTCTGATCATCATGACCCGCAACATCGAAACTATAGTTGAAATAACTATCCACCGTATGACCAGTTAAAACGCGTGCGGCGGCACGTACATCATCTTCTGTATAATGCGAATCAACACCTTTGCCAATCGTATATAATTCCTGTAATTCTCTACCGTAGTTTTCGTTGGGGGCTGTTTTTTTATTCGAATTTCCGTTGAGGAAACAAATCATCGACGAACTGAGCGTAACGGCTTTCACCATCTGTTTGAAATTGCCCAGTGCGTTGGAACGTAACGTGAGATAATAATCAAACCAGGGCCGGGCCGGAATACCATCAATATGTGCGAGGCTGTCAACGGCAAAATGATTATGCCAGAAGAGTGTCATTTTTTCATGGATGCTTTTGTTTTCATTCAGCATCTGACCAATCCACCAGCATTTGAGTGAATCCAGCCGCCTGGTGTTCAGGTCAGAATCAGGATAGTCCACCCCGGTATTGATCCAGGTATCCCAGCCGGCAACACCCGTTGGATCGGTGTAACCCCCGGTACTATAGGAATTGAGCGGAACCGTTGCGGGCGCAGCCGTTGGCGCTAGCAATTGATCCACACAGTCGGACATCGATTTAGAAAGAAAATAATTGTAATCGTTTACAGTAACACCAAAAAGTGTTCGTTTCAACAGATGAACGACTTCGGTTGTAGTCCATTCTCCGGCATATTCATCTAAACCATCGGCGAAGGCTGAACTTCTGCGTGCAGTTTTACCCAGGCGGGCGTGCGCAGGTGTTTCCATGGTTTGGTTGTTTTAAATAGATTTGGATTAACATTGACTTAACGGATCTCAATTAGCAATTTGTGTTCCAAAAACGGGTTAATTTTACTTTCTTTAAATAAAAAATATGGAATTCCGGATTGAGAAAGATACAATGGGAGAAGTTAAAGTACCTGCGGACGCTTATTATGGCGCGCAGACCCAGCGGAGCATTGATAATTTTAAAATAGCCCAGGATATCAATCTGATGCCCAAAGAAATTATCAGCGCTTTTGCCTATTTAAAAAAAGCTGCTGCTTTAACGAATCTTGATGCTGGAATTCTTTCTGCTGAAAAATCAAATCTGATCGGAAAAGTTTGCGATGAAATCCTGGAAGGCATGCTGGACGGGTCTTTCCCGCTGGTGGTTTGGCAAACAGGAAGTGGCACACAAAGTAATATGAATGTGAATGAAGTAGTTGCCTACCGCGGCCATATATTGCAGGGCGGATCTTTGAAAGACAAAGAAAAATTTTTACATCCCAATGATGATGTGAATAAATCACAATCATCCAACGATACTTTTCCGACCGCGATGCATATTGCCGCGTATAAAATACTAGTAGAAACTACGATCCCCGGTATCGAAAAACTACGTGACACGCTGGCTGCGAAATCGAAGGAATTTATGCAGGTTGTAAAAATTGGTCGCACCCATTTTATGGATGCGACCCCTTTAACGGTCGGTCAGGAAATAAGCGGTTACGTATCTCAGTTAAATCATGGGTTGAAATCCCTTCGCAACAGCCTGCCGCATCTGTCGGAGCTCGCGCTGGGCGGCACCGCGGTAGGCACCGGTATCAATACCCCGGAAAATTATTCGGAAAATGTGGCGGCGCATATTGCAAAACTCACGGGCCTGCCTTTTGTTACGGCTGAAAATAAATTCGAAGCACTGGCGGCCCATGATGCCATCGTGGAATCACATGGCGCATTGAAAACAATTGCTGTCAGTCTGATGAAAATTGCCAACGATATCCGCATGCTTTCTTCGGGGCCGCGCAGCGGAATCGGGGAACTCTTCATTCCCGATAACGAACCCGGCTCTTCTATCATGCCAGGGAAAGTGAATCCCACGCAATGTGAGGCGCTCACCATGATCTGCGCGCAGGTGATGGGCAATGACGTTACGATCGGCATCGCCGGCTCCATGGGTCATTTTGAATTGAATGTTTTCAAACCCGTGATGATTTTCAATTTCCTGCACAGCGCCCGGCTGATTGGCGATGGCTGCATGAGTTTTAACGATAAATGTGCGATCGGTATCAAACCCATCGAAGCGAATATTAAAAAAAACGTAGATAATTCACTGATGCTGGTAACTGCACTGAACACGAAAATCGGCTACTATAAAGCGGCTGAGATCGCACAGAAAGCCCATCAGCAAGGGACTACCCTCAAAGAAATGGCGGTTCAACTCGGTTATGTAACACCCGCCCAATTTGATGAATGGGTGAATCCGAAAGATATGGTCGGAAAACTGAAAGCATAACGATTCGGGAAATCGAAAGTATACGGATTGTGAAAACCGAAAGCACAATGCATAAAAATTTTTATGCATTCATCGTAACGTGTCCGGCATCCTCAGCCGGTAATTCCGAATCGGCAGGGACTTTTTTGACAAAGCGTTTTTGAAATAGAAAAAGGGAAATCACGCCCACGGAGATGGAGGCGTCGGCAATATTAAAAACCGGACTGAAGAATTCAAATTCGTCTCCCCCGATAAAAGGAAACCATCCGGGGTAATGGGATTTAATTAATGGGAAATACAGCATATCCACTACCCTTCCATGCAAAAAATTTGCGTACCCATGAACAGGAAATATTTTCGCTACATGATCGTAGGTGCTTTCTTCAAAAATAAGTCCGTAGAACATGCTGTCGAGCAGATTACCCAACGCGCCCGCGAAAATTAGTCCGGCACAAAGAATGTATCCGTTGTGGTATTTTTTTTTGATCAGCGTTCTGATATAATAGACACCAAAAATTACGGCTGCCAGACGGAATAAGGTAAGCGCCATTTTACCGAGGTTCCCGCCAAATTTCCAGCCCCAGGCCATACCCTCATTCTCTACAAAAAATAATTGAAATTTCTTGCCGAGCACGTGTATTCCGTTGTCATATGGCGAAACTGGTGAGCGGTAAAATGTTTCCCAGGTATGACTGAGCGGCATATGGGTTTTGATCCAGATCTTCAGTGCCTGGTCCGCAACAATAATCAGCAAAACGATAAAAACGATCTTTCTCTCTTTCATAATAAGCGGCAAAGATAATAAGTTCAGAAAATAAGCATGCCTTCGAATTTGTGAAAGCTTTATTCAAAATAAACCCGCTTTACCCGCTGGGAAATGCCTGCCAGCATTTCATAGGGGATCGTGCCAGCCCAATGGGCCAGTTGGGCAATCGATAATTCCGGTCCGAAAATAATCACCTCATCTCCTTCCCTTGCATCCGTAATTTCGGTGATATCGATCATCGTCATATCCATGCTGATACTGCCGATGGTCGGAACCAACCGGCTCTTGTACCAGATTTTTCCAATGCCATTCCCCAGATTTCTGGGATATCCGTCGGCATATCCGAGTCGGAGCGTCCCGATTTTCATCTCGTGATCGGCGATTCCCCGCCGGTTGTATCCAACGGTTTCCCCTGCTGCCAATTGTTTGATCTGCGCAATCGTTGTTTTTAGTGTACCGACTTCCTTTAGTTCGAGCAGCCGAGAGGCCGCCGGATCGATTCCATATAATCCAATACCGAGTCGCACCATATCGAGTTGCAGTTCCGGGTTACGAACCAAGCCGGCAGAATTCGAAATATGCTGAATAAAAGGATAGCCCAGCGATTCTTTTAATATCGCTGCCATGGCCTGAAACCTTTCAAATTGCTTTTGGGTGAATGAATCCTGGCCGGGATCTTCACTGGCGGCGAGGTGACTGAATACAGACTGAACCCGGAAGGCGCTGCCTGTTAATTTTTCAATTAATTCGGGTACCTGCATTTCAGAAAAACCCAGCCGGTTGAGGCCGGTTTCCAGTTCAATATGAACGGGAAATAAGGTAATCGCTTCCTGTTTCAGCATTTTTTCCAGAGCGACTAAACCACGAAAAGAAAATATCACCGGCTCCAGCTGGAACTCGATGAGAGATGCCAGGGCCGTTTCTTCCGAGTTCATAACGAAGATGGGTAACCGAATACCTGCCTTACGAAGCGTGACCCCTTCATCCACATAGGCGACCGCCAGATAATCCACTTTATGAAATTCCAGCAGTCGGGCAATTTCAAAACCTCCGGTACCATAAGAGAAGGCTTTCACCATGGCCATGATTTTGGTCGTGGTCCGCAGTATCTGTTTATACTGACGAAGATTGTGGGCCATTGATTCCAGATTTACCTCCAGCAGGGTTTCATGTACCTGTTGGGAAAGCAAATGATCGATCCGTTCGAAACCAAATACCCGCGC
>JAYWCS010000018.1:0-13350 GCA_043780315.1 Bacteroidota bacterium
AGTTTTTTCTGTTCATATTGGTCGTTGCCCGGCGGTTGGAAAAAAAGTATACCTACTATTTTACATAGGGATGCTGGAAGTCCAGTTTGTGGAGACCGGCCTTCACTTCATCACAACTCATAAATAATTTCCATAGCAGTCCGCTCCGGTAATTTTCAATCATGCCGACTATCGGTCCTTCATCAATGGCCAGGTAACTATCAGCGTACCAGTTTTTGCTTTCGTTGAATGCATCTTTAAATCCGTAGGGTCCCCAGATCTTATCTCCCAAATCGTAATAAAAATGTTTCAGCGCCTTCATCGAATATTCCGGCGTGTAGGGAAAGGAGGAGAGTGCCGCCGTGGGAGAAATCGTACCAAAATCATTGTCGGGTGATTGCGCATTGTATCCATCATACGTGTCGCTGGCGGTAAGACCCCAGCAGTTTTCACCATATCCTTTAAAATGATTGGGATTGATTACACAGTGTTTATAGTTGATGAGGGTATGATTCAGATTTTGTTCCCAGTAGTCTGCATAATGATCTTTGAGTTCGTGCGGATTGAGACCCAGAAAACTATAGTGCGTAAAGAATAGCGGACCACCATAAGCAAAACCCAGCGGTAGTTTAATACCGTAATAGGTTCGGCCATTAATAAAATGATTACTCTCCGCCCAGCACTGGCGATAAACATTTTCCGAAATCGGATGCGTGGGCGACGAGGCGCCCAGCACATAGGCGATCAGGCATTCGTTCCAGCCGCGAAGTTCAAAATTCATACTCCAGCCGTTGTTGGGACTCCAGTGCCAGAAAAATGCATTGCCCTGATCTCGCTGATGCCAGCTCCATTCTGCGTCGGCCCACAATCCGTTAATTCGATTGCGCAGCTCATTCTCCAGAGGCGTTTGCTGATTAAAATACTGACGCACGCAAAGCAGTCCCTCAAAAAGATAAGCTGTTTCGACCACGTCGGCACCATCATCCTTCCGTGAAAAGGGAATCGTCACGCCGGTGCTCCCATTCAACCAATGGGGAAAGATGCCGTGATAGCTGTTGGCTTTTAACAGAAAGTTGACCGACTTCAGCAAGTGTTTCACTGCCGTATCGCGGGTAATCCACTTTCTTTCTGTGGCTACGATGATCGCCATAAACCCAAAACCACTTCCGCCGGTGGTAACTACTTCGTCGCCGTATCCAAAGGTTGCATTACTGCGTTCTCTGGCCAGGCCGCTCACTGGATGGGCGAAGTTCCAGAAATATTTAAAGGTTTGCTTTTGTATCAGGTCGAGGAGGGCGCTGTCGCTGAGGGTTGACGGTGGAGGGTTGACGGTTGATGGTGGAGGGTTGACGGTTGACGGTGGAGGGTTGATGGTGGACGGTTGCGCGAAAGAAAAACTACACAGCACCGCGAGCGCCAACGATAGAATTCCTTTTTTAAAAAGAAAGTATTTCATCGAAAAAATTTAATTCAAATTCGGACTGGTAAATCCAATCCCCTTCATGCCTGTTTTAATTTCCGGACAGCTCATAAACAAATTCCATAGAAGTCCGGAGCGGTAATTTTCAATCATTATAATTTGCGGACCCTGGTCTATGGCCAGATAAGAATTGGCAAACCAGATATTCGTGAGATTGAATGCATCCACAAATCCATAATCACCCCATATTTTATCACCGAGTTTATAATAAAAAAAGCGCAGGGCATTCATAGACTGCGTAGGCGTATAAGGGAGGGAAGAAATGGCCGCCGTGGGCGAAATCACACCAAGGTCATTGGTGGGTGAATGCGCGGCGTACCCCGTATTATCATCACTGGCAGTAAGTCCCCAGCAGGCACTGCTGTATCCGTTATAGCTCTGTGGGTTTGCGACGCAATAATTATAATTGATCAAACTGTGATTGGTATTTTGACTCAGATAATCTGCATATGCATCCGAGAGATTGTTCGGATTCACACCCAGAAAGGAATAATGTGCAAAGAAAAGCGGTCCGCCAAAGTCGGGACCCAGTGGCAACGTCAGATTATAAAAAGATTTTCCATTTTTCATGGCGCCATTTTGTGCCCAGCCATTATCATATACAATTTTCGGAATACGGTTCGAGTCGACCGGCGAAGAGGCAGCCAATGCATATACGATCATCGCTTCATCCCAACCATTGATGGGTTGATTAATCTGGAAGAAATAATCGGGGCTCCAATGCCAGTACAAAACGTTCTGGGCATTCTGCCGGAACCAGTTCCATTGTACCCCACTCCATAAAATATTGATATTGCTGCGGAGAGACACTTCATCCGGATCGCTGGTACTAAAAAACTGACGTGCCGTAAGCAGACCCTGCATCATATATGATGTTTCCACCAGATCGGCGCCATCATCATTGGTGCTAAATGGCACCGTGGCTCCGGTGGCCCCATTCATCCAGTGCGGGAAGGCACCATGGTATCGCTGCGCTTTGGTGGATAAGAAGTTTACGATGAGATTCATGCGGTTGAGTGCATCGGCACGGGAAATAAAATTTCGTTGCACACCGACGATCAGCGCCATCACGCCAAAGCCGCTGCCACCCGTAGTTACGATATCGCCCGAAGAATTACGTTCGCGGGCCAGTCCGGAAACCGGGTGACCAAAATCGTAAAAATATTTTAATGTTTGTTGCTCTACCAGGGTGAGTAGTGCGCTGTCTGTAATCTCCGGAAATTTATCGGTGGAATCAATGGCCGTGATGAGATTGACGGCAATCGACGACTGGAGACTTCCCTTAGCGGCAGATTTTAAACTCGTGGAAACGGATAAAACGTATTTGGTGATCGGTTGCAGCGAAGCCGGATGAATCACGAGAATACTATCCTTCAAAAGGGTAAATGTAAAATTGGCATTCGCGCCGGTATTGTCTTTGAGGGAGACACTACTGTTAACGGAATTAGAATCCAGTGCGGTGGAGAAACCCATCTGGATAAAGGGCGACGGATTAATATTAAAGTAGGTGAACCCTTTATTGATGTTATTTACTTTCAGCGAAATAAAGGAAAAGGAAGATGGAGGCGGCGCAGGAGGGGAAGCAGGTGAATTACTATCTTTCGTACAGGAAGAGAAAATAAGATAAAAAAATATCAGCACACCAGATCTACGAAAAGGGATCATCATAAATAAGAATAAAAAAAGGAGGGGTTGTATCGGAATGATAACAACCCTCCTTTTATATTAAGAAAACTACCTGCCTAAATTTTCCAGCTGATACAGTGCTTTGATATCATCTCCACTTAACGCGGTACTATACATCCGCACCTGATCCAGCGCGCCGGTCAAATAACTGGCCCAGGGTTGGGCATCAGAGGCCGAAGTAGAACTGGGTACGGTTTGGAATTGTACGGTATTAAAAATCAGCTTACTCGATTTTGTGAAATCAGGAATACCAAAGTTTGCATGCATGGAGTTTCCCTGAGCAATACCATTTATATAGAAAGTAAAAGTGGTGGACGGCAGGTCGTAGGTGAGTGCGAGATGCATCCAGGCATTCCATGGATTGGTTAAACTCCAACCGGTAAGCCAGGCTTCTGCGGCGCCGCTGCTTCCAAAGAGGTGCATTTTGAAAACAGCACTGTTGTCTGTTTGTCCGTCGAAAAACATATCAAAATTGCCCCAGAAAGTGCTGTCGTTTACAAAACAAATCGGCGCCATGATGCCCGTTGTATTTTCGGCGGTATTCACCCAATACGAAATAGTGAAACTCTCTGCGCTCTTGATCTGTTGCGTGACATTAAAAGTTACATAACCATTTATTGCACCCTGCAACGCGTTGCCTTTGATACCGGTGGTAAAACTGGTACCGGTATTCACGCCGGTGGTATTTGAAATGCTGTCGATCAGACTTCCGTCGAAAGCCCAGTACGCAATGCGGCTGGAAGCGCCCACTTCGTCGGAAGAGGCATAACCATTAAAGGTTTGCGGCGGCGCGTAACTGGTTGGTTTAAAAGATTTCTGGCAGGAGCTGCCGATGAAACTGAAAGCGGCCATCATCAAAACAGCCGGGCTCCATTTTATAATTGATCTTTTCATGATTTTTTTTTGAATGGTTTCGGATGAAAATTAATACCCGGGATTTTGTTTCAACACAGCCCCGCTGATATCAATTTCAGTTTGCGGAATCGGCATCAATTCATTTACACCCGCTTTGAATCCATGGGAACCTAACACCGATGGACCACGACCCTGACGAACGAGATCATAAAAGCGATCAAACTCCATCGCCATTTCCACACGACGTTCATTCCATATCGCGGTGCGTAAACCGGTTTGATCGGTGGTTGTTACTGGCGGCAGGTCAACCGTTGGATCGATGCTGGTCGATCTGGCCCGTGCCCGAACCTGTTCAAGGGAAGCCAATGCGCCTGCCGTATTTCCCAATTCATTATTTGCTTCGGCATTCATCAGTAACACTTCTGCATAACGAATCACGCGTTTGTTCTGATCGGCGCCCTGGTTAGTAGCCTGAGAGAGTGCGAACGGAACATAGGATTTCATATTATACATCGAAGGGGCACCTGCAGAAGGCAGGGGAACCACATCCCCTTCGGGCGTAGTGGTTCCGGCTATCATAACGGTGCCGGCTAAACGCGGATCGCCCGTTTCAAAAGCATTTACCAGATCCTGCGTAGGTACATTAAATCCCCAACCGGCATTCGCATCGCGGTTACCCTGTGTTTGGGAATACTGGCAGTTGGAAAGGTCGCCGTTGTTGTTAATAAAATTGGCTTGTATTTCAAAAATGGATTCCGAATTATTTTCATTTGGAATGCGGAAGAGTTGTTCAAAATTCGGGAATAGCGAATAGCCCATCGTCATCACCTGATTGGTGTAGGTGAGTACATCGGCCCATTTTTTCTCGTACATAGCCACTTTTGCATGGAGTGAAAGGGCTGCACCTTTTGTTGCTCTGCCAATATCCGACGGACCATAATTCGCTGGCAATGCGGCTGCCGCATCTGACAGATCCTGCTCGATGGCTGCATATACCACAGCAGGCGTTACCTGTGTCGGATTGAGTTCAGCAGGAGTAGAAGGAACATTCAGCACCATCGGGATATTACCAAAGGCCCGAACCAAACGGAAATAGGAGTAAGCCCGCACGAATTTCGCTTCGGCAGTGTACCTGATTTTCAACGAACCATCCATCTGTATTCCCTGGATGCTGTCAATGACCTGGTTGCAGAGATTGATATTCTGATATTGTCCTGTCCAGAATCCATCGAGCTGACCATCTGTAGGGGTCACGGTAAAATTATCGTAGTTATTAATAAAGGTGGCATCTGTTGGAACACTTCCTTTTTCAGCATCGTCTGATGGAACACTTTCCAGACAGATGGCTGCAAAGGCAACATTCGTCCAGCCGCGGAGATTACCATAAATCGCATTTACGGCATTGGTGGCATCCGTCTGCGTTTTCCATAACTGCGTCACGGGTTGTTGTCCCTGCACATCTACATTCAAATAACTTTTAGCACAACCGGCGAACGTGATCACGCTCACGGCGGCTAACGCGATGAGCCAGTATTTTTTATTTCTGTAAATTTTGATATGTTGTTTCATATAAAATGATTTTCAATTAGAAGGAAAGATTTACACCGAAATTGTAAGTGGCATATAGCGGATAGGTATTATTATCTATCCCTGCATTTCCGGGAGAACCGCCCACTTCAGGCGTAAATCCTTTGTATTTAAAGAAATTGAAAGGATTCTGTGCGTTGGCAAAAATCCGGAAGCGCGACATGCCCCAACGGGTAACCAATGGTGCGGGAAGAGAATATCCGAGCTGAAGATTCCGGATTCGGAAATAACTGCCGTCTTCTACATACCAGGAGTTCGGTCTGTAATTATCTCCGCCGCCAATATTCACGGAAGGATATTTGTTAGACGTACCGGCTCCATACCAACGGTTTTTATAAAAATCTTCTGTCCAGTTTTCAGCGCCGTAACGAAGTCCTTTCACGGCATTGTAAATCTGAACGCCGGCAACACCCTGGAAGTCGACTGTTAAATCAAATGCCTTGTAAGTGAAATTCGTATTCAGTCCGTAGCTGTATTTCGGATTTGGATTTCCCAATACCTGACGGTCATTATCAGAAATCGGCCCGATGCCGATTACACTTTGGTATTTAAAATCACCAGGCTGCGCATTGGGTTGAAAAATATTTCCCTTCGCGTCGGTATAACCTGCTACATCGGCTGCGGTTTGGAAAATGCCAATCACTTTATATCCGTAAAAAACGCCAATCGGCTGACCAATGGTAGTTAAAGTAGCCAGCTGACCGCCGGTGGAAGCGCCGCCGCCATCCGGAATATGTTGGGTGCCGGCATTGCTGGAAAGAAACTTATTATTGTTAACCGAAAAGTTTCCATTTACGCGATAGCTGAAATCTTTGCTGGCATCGTCTTTCCAGCTCGCTGTAAATTCATAACCGCGGTTCTGCAGATTACCCACGTTGGTCGTGATAAATGCATTACTCAATCCGGTGGATCCGGAGAGATACACATTCATGATGATACGTTGGGTTTCCCGATTGTAATAATCAGCTTCAAACGTTAAACGGTTATTGAGGAAAGAGGCTTCTATGCCGACATCTGTTCCAATACCCACTTCCCATTGTAAAGGGGGAGGCAGAATGGAAGCAACACTCACGCCGGGAGAGATCGTACCTGAATTTCCATAGATCACACTGTAGGCACCACCGCTTACAGACTGTTGTGAGCTTGCAAAAGTGGGCACGCCTACGTTACCGACTTTACCCCAGCTTCCTTTGACTTTTAAATTGTTGAAGATGGTTTGATTGGCCATAAAGTTTTCCTTGCTGATCACCCAGGCTGCACCAACGGATGGAAAATATCCCCAGCGATTGCTGCCCAGGAATTTTGAGGAACCATCAGCGCGAATCGTGGCATTGATCAGGTAGCGGTCCTTAAAGGCATAATTGATTCTTCCAAAATAGGAAGCGATCGTAGAAAGCAATGGATACCCCTGATTATAACTTAGATCCACATCCGTAACGGAACCGAGCCCGGAACCCAATCCCAGGTACCAGTTGCCGGTATTGTTGTTGGGAACATTGGATGCCGTGGCATGCCATTCGTTATAATTATTATACTGCGCATTCTGACCCAGCAATACGGTAAAGCGATGATCTTTGATGGTATTTGAATAGGTCAGGGTGTTTTCAAAAATCCAGTTTCTGGTTTCGATACGGGTAGCCGCTAACTGACTCACGGCATTTTGTTGCGTGGAAGTCGCTTTGTAATGCGGCGTATAAGTTCTTCCCTGACCTTCGGCATACTCTCCGCCGAGGCTGCTATGAAAAGTAAAATGCCGCATAAAACTGATATCGATATACGCATTGCCGATAAAAGTATAATTCGCGGTGGATGCATGGTTATAATCCAGGGAGACCTGCGGGTTGGCAACGGACTGACCGAGACCATAATATCCGGGATCTCCATAAGAGCCGCCGGCAAAATAAACGGGAACAACGGGAGAGGCATTATAAATCTGTTGCCAGATATTACCTGGCGCATCGACAGAATTGGCAAAAGTACCAATGCCGGTGAATCCGGTTTTCACGTGACTGGAAATGATGATGTCATTTTGCAGTTTGGCCGTGTAGCGTTTGTAATCGTTTGTTTTCAGGATACCCTGCTGATCGAGGTAACCAACGGAAAAGTTGTAGGTCGACTTTTCACCGCCGCCGGCAACAGAAACCTGGTGGTTGGTGATGAACGCATTGCGGAGGGCCTGATCGAACCAATTCGTTCCGGTTCCGTATTTCGAAGAATCCAGAAACGTGGTCGAATTGCTGATTTTGCCCAGCTCATTAAACAGGATGGAATACTCGTGTGCGTCCGACATTTTCGGTTGATTCGTAGCCACCTGCCATCCGGCGAATCCGGTATAATTCACTACAGGGCGGCCATTGCGCGTGCCCTTTTTGGTAGAAATCAACACCACGCCGTTTGCGCCTTTGATACCGTAGATGGCTTCACTGGAGGCATCTTTTAATATATTGACGCTTTCAATATCTGCTGGGTTTAAGAAGTCCACATTATCAAACCAAACGCCGTCAACCACATATAAGGGGTTGGCTGAGGCGTAGTAGGTTCCGAGGCCGCGAATCCGGATCTGGGGTGAAGAACCGGGTGTACCGGTATTGGTAATTTGCACGCCGGCCACTTTTCCCTGTAAACCACTGACCGCATTGATGATCGGTTGTTTCGTGAGTTCGGCGCCGCTGACGGTGGCAACAGAACCCGTTACATCTACTTTGCGCTGGGTGCCATAACCAACTACAACGACCTGGTCCATAAAAATAACCGATTTTTCAATGCTGATATTGACAACCGACTGGCTGCCAACGGGCACTTCTTTGCCTTTGTAACCGACATAAGAAACAACCAGCACCGCAGTTTCCGGCGCCGAGATCGTAAAGTTTCCGTTATTATCGGTGGTGGTTCCTTTGGCGGTGCCTTTCACCGTAACAGACACATTGGGAAGGGCCTCCCCATTCTCGCCGGTAATTTTTCCGGTGACCATCATATCCTTATTTTTCGAAGCGGCAGAAAGCACGACGATCAGATTATTTTCGAGCATTTTGAACGTCAGTTCACTGCCGGTGAACATCAGCTGGAGCGTTTCCGAAATCGGTTTATCGGTTACGTTGATACTCACTTTCTCATGCAATTCTTGTAACCGGCTGTTGTAGAGGAACCGGTAGGTGCCCTGCCGCTCGATGTTGTTGAGCAGCCGGTAAATTTCGACTTTATCCCCCTTCAGGGTGACTGTGGATTGTCCGTTTGCATTTGCTGAAACCTGCAGGACACTGGCAAGAATCATCACAAAACTTAGCTTCATAAGCAAGATTGCTTTTTTAATGACACAGCGAGTTTCCCCGCCCATCGTTAGAACTTTTTGCATACATTTAATTCTTGAGGTTACAAAGAAGAAAGCTGATCTGTTAGCGCAGTCAGTTTCCATTTTAGCCGCGGGAAATGTTAGCGCATTTCCCGTTTTTGTGAAAGCATTACGTACTGTTTATCATACTGTCTTCAGGTTAGGTGGTTTTTAGAATATGCGCTTCTCCGTTTTTGATGGTGAAATTGAAATTTGATAAGAGCTGAAGGGCTTTTAATGCCTGTTGAATATTTTCTTTTTCGAATGAACCGGTAAAATGCAGGGTGCTGAGGGATTGGTCGTCGAACAGCATTTTCACTCCATACCAGCGTTCCATTTTTTTCGCCAGCTCCAGAAAGGATTCATCCTGGAATACCAGTTTGTTATCCATCCAGGCAGTTTCTGTGATGAGGCTATCCTTGCCAAAATGAGTGAGCGCATTGATCGATATTTCCGGTTTATTCCGGGCCGTCGTATTATGCTGTATTTTTTCATTCGCCAATTTATCGGCCGGTTCATTCAGGAGAACGAGTTTTTGATTGGGTATCAGAATCAGGTTTTTGCGGGATTTGTCGCGGAAAGACACTTCAATTTTTCCACGGATCAGGCTGGTTTCGATGGTTCGGTCGCCCGGATACGATTTCACATTGAAAGAAGTTCCCAGCACGCGGATATCGATATTGCCGGTATGGATGAGAAAGGGCTTGCCTTTGTTTTTAATGACATCAAAATATCCTTCACCGGACAGCGAAACCTCCCGCAGGACATTTCCGTAGGAAGAATCATAGCTGAGCCGGCTGCCGGCATTCAGCCAGACCGAGGTGCCGTCCGGTAACAAAAGCTTCGTGCGCGTACCGTACTGGGTAACGACGTCGCCGGCTTTGTTCGTACTCAAACGAGCGGCAGGCGTGATGGGGTTGGTGGGTTTTGTGATGAAGTAAATGCCGAAAAGAATAAGGCATAAAATCAGTGTACCGGGGGCCAGGCGCCGGAAACGGGATTGTTTTGTTTGAATGAAATCATCGACCACCGACGGGGCTGCAAAATAATCTGAATCTGCACGCTGCATTCTGTCCAGGTGTTTTTGAAACGCCTTTTCGGTTAGTTCGGTTTCTGATTCGGAGAGGTCTTTCCACATATCCTGGAAGGCCTCCAACGTATAGTGGAGGGTAGGATCCCGGCGGAGCGCGGTTTCCAACTCTTTTAGTTCAGCCTCGATGGCTTCACCGGAAATTTTTTTAGCAATCAGATTCCAGATCGGGTCATTGTCCATGTAAGCAGGATAGATAAACAGGACAGGTAAATGTTAAAATACCCCCAAGAGAATTTAACATTTTAAAAAAAAATCTGAAATCAGGAACTGTGGTTGGCGACCAGGGGAATGCTACGACGGATATCGAAGTGAATGACGGCAGCAATCTTTTTCAATGCGATGGCCAGTTGGTTCTCGATGGTCTTTTCAGAAACCTGCAGTATTTCGGCGGCTTCGCGGTATTTGAAACCGTATTCTTTCACGAGTTTGAAACACATTTTACAGCGGGGTGGCAGGGATTCCACCACTTCCTGGATGCGGCGTAACATTTCGGCGCTGATCATTCGGTCGTCGGGACCGGGTTCGGCCTGCAGGAAGCGTTTTTTGTAGTCTTCGATGTCCAGCCGGCGTTCCTGTTTTTGTTTTTCCAGGTGATTGATACTCAGGTGGCGGGCAGCCACAAAGCAGTACACGCGCAGGTTTTTGATTTCTTCGAGGGATTTTCTCTTCTCCCAGATTTTCAGGAAAAGATCGGAGACAATCTCTTCGGCAGGAGGGTGCACTTTGATAATTCCGCAGACGAATTTAAAAAGCGAGGGATACAGGGCGGTGAATAATTCCTTGTAAGCAAGCTGATCGTCCAAGCGGCTGATCCGGGTTTGCAGGTATAATATTCTGGGAGCGTCAATCGTCGACATACACAATCGGATTTGGCAAGCGAATAACAAGTTACCGATAAACGGGTATACGGATGGACCATCTTCCGGAATTATTTGCTGCATCTGCCTGCCGGAGGATGGATTTTATTTTAAACATGGGGTTGAAATCTATATTTTTGCAGCGCCTCAAAAAGGCCGGACCCTTAGCTCAGTTGGTTAGAGCATCTGACTCATAATCAGAGGGTCGCTGGATCATGCCCAGCAGGGTC
Source organism: Bacteroidota bacterium (assembly GCA_043780315.1). Lineage (GTDB taxonomy): Bacteria > Bacteroidota > Bacteroidia > Chitinophagales > Chitinophagaceae > Puia. The sequence continues at coordinate 11,096 of JAYWCS010000018.1, forward strand.
CACCGATAAATTTTTAAAACACGCTGTAATTCAAAGGCTCATGGCCCTGGCTATGCGCCTTTTTTAATATTTGGTTTAACCTTTTTTTAACGGGAAGGCGAATACATTTGTCACTTAATTGAAATTATGAAGAAGCTCGTAAGCATGGCATTGTTTGTATTTATCGGTCATGCTGTTTTTGCACAGGAAATTATAGTGGATTCTACTAAGAAAACTAGTAAAGTAAAAAAAGAAATCACGTATACTTCACTGAATCTGAAGAACCGGCCCAATGATCATTTCCTCATTGAGCTGGGGTACGACAACTGGGCGGGTAAAACCGATTCCATGCGCACCACGGGTTTCTCCAGAAGTTTTGCCTTTTATTTCATGTATGATTTTCCTTTTAAAACAGATCCGCATTTCAGTGTGGGCGCGGGTTTGGGCATCAGCGCGAGTAATATTTTCTTCGACAAGGTAAATGTATTGATTGCGGTGCCCAATCCCACCCTGGCATTTACAGACGCAAGTAATTCGGATCATTTTAAAAAATACAAACTGGTGACTACTTTTCTGGAAGCGCCCCTGGAACTCCGGTACGCTTTCAATCCTGAAAATCCGAATAAAGGATGGAAGATCGCGCTCGGTATCAAGGTTGGTTTGCTGATGAGTGCCTATACCAAAGGGAAAGATCTGTTGAATGCCGCCGGACAGACAGAAAATAACTATATTGAAAAACAGAGCTCCAAACAATTCTTCAATAGCGGACGGGTGGCCGGAACCTTTCGTGTGAACTACGGCTTTATCGGTGTATTCGGGCAGCTATCGCTCACGCCTTTAGTTAAGACCACTGCCGCTCCGCAGATTAATCCGTATTCCTTCGGCATTTTGCTGAGTGGTCTGTAGGATTTCGCGCTTTTCTTCAATGCTGGGCCTTCCATCTTATCTTTATCCAAATTTATCGATTTGGCAATAGAGAGACATATCATGCAGCTGGAGGAAAAGGCTGTGTTAGTGGCTGTGATGCAGCAGGATCAGACGGAGCAGCAGGTAACGGAATACCTTGATGAACTGGCCTTTCTGGCCGAAACGGCCGGGGCGCACACCATGCGGAAGTTCGTACAGAAACTATCGCATCCCGATGCGAAAACCTTTATCGGGAAGGGAAAACTGGAAGAAATCAAAGCCTACATTCAGCTCCACGACATTCGTGTGGTGATATTTGATGATGAGTTGTCCGGCTCGCAGATCACGAATATTGAAAAAGTATTGGATACCAAGACGATCGACCGGTCGGATCTGATCCTGGATATATTCGCCCGAAGGGCCAAAACGGCCCAGGCCAGGCTGCAGGTGGAGCTGGCTCAATATCAATATTTATTGCCACGGCTTCGGGGGATGTGGAAACATCTGGAACGGCTGGGTGGCGGTATCGGAACGAGGGGTCCGGGGGAAACGGAAATTGAAACGGACCGGCGTATTGTGCGCGATAAGATCACGCTGCTTCGGAAAAAATTAAAAGAGATCGACAAGCAGGCCTCTACCCAAAGAAAGGAAAGGGGGGAGCTGGTGCGGGTGGCGCTGGTGGGATACACCAATGTGGGTAAGTCGACCCTGATGAATTTACTGAGTAAGAGTGAGGTCTTCGCCGAGAACAAGTTGTTTGCGACTCTGGATACCACCACGCGCAAGCTGGTGTATGAGAATACCCCGTTTTTGCTGAGTGACACGGTGGGTTTTATCCGCAAGCTGCCACATCATCTCATAGAAAGTTTCAAGAGCACCCTCGATGAGGTACGGGAATCGGATCTGCTGCTGCATGTGGTGGATATCTCGCATCCGCGGTACGAGGAGCAGCTGGGGGTGGTGAATAAGACGCTGCAGGAGATCAACGCGTTTGACAAGCCCATTATATACATCTTCAACAAGATGGACCTGTACGAATCCCTGAATCTCGATGAATGGCTGGAAGCCAGCACCCGCGAGGAGTTGCTGAAGGAACTCAAGGAACGATGGGAGTCGGAAACGCAATCTGTTTGTGTGTTTATGTCGGCCACGGAGCGCGCCAATATCGACGGGCTGCGTGAAAGCCTGATGAGCCGCGTGAAGGAATTGTACCGGGAACGATTTCCCTACCGGACGGAGAATTTATATTAAAGGCGGGAGGCGCGAAGTGAAAAATAATGTTCGGCAATTTGTTCCATTCTGATTTTGCCGGACGGGGAAAAACCGTATTTTTGCAGCCCTTTCCGGAAAACCGGAACAGGAAATTCCCC
>JAYWCS010000019.1:0-2751 GCA_043780315.1 Bacteroidota bacterium
CCAGGTTATTGTTATTCGGAAAAAAATGTGATGCTGCAACCACCAGCGCGAGCCGGTCCGATCCAATGGTTTCCGGTTTCCCCACGGGGGTCGTAACCGGAATGCGGGAATGATGATCCAGTTTATGAAACCGGGTATTTTTTGATAAAATATCTTCGACGCCAGGAGAATGATCGATGACGGAGGATAGAATACTCTTTGATGGATGATACTTATCGATACAGTTTTGAAGGTCCTTTATACCATCATCCTGCAATACGCCGGTGTAGTCGATTTCTCCATCAGAAAAAACGGCATATTTTAAACGGGTATTACCAAAATCTAAACAAAGCGTTGTGGACATGCACTTGTTTTACTCAAACCGGAAGGAAGATAAATTTTTAAAATGACCATTCAGCATCACGCGTTCTTTTAATACTTCCATCTCCGCGATCACCGGTAGAACCTTACCGAGATGTCTTTTTAAATATTCCTGCCTTTGCTCCTCCCGGAATAAGGCAAGCAACTCATATTCTTCCTCCAACGACAATCCCGCATGATGGGCCACGTCGTAGGCATTCAATTCATCTTCCGGCTTGTGAAAGTCTTTCGTAATATTCAGCATCCGGTGTAATTCACGAACGGCCTTGATCACCACCAGAATCAAATCTCTGCGGGGATATACTCCTGTATTTTTCGGATAATTTACGATGGCGCCACTATATAGTTTTTCGGGTATGATCTTTATAATTTCCAGAATACGAAAAACTTCCGTGCCTTTTGTGACGACATCCATTTCTCCGTTATCATATTCCTTTGCTATTTCGATGATGGTAACCAGGGTGCCGTATTCAGCCACTTTATCATTGAGAACCGCCGGTATCCCGAATGGCTTTTTACTGCTAAAACAGTCTTTGATCAACTCCTTGTAGCGGGGTTCAAAAATATGCAGGTTCAGCGTTTCCCCCGGATAAACAACAACATTTAACGGGAATATGGGAATGAAATTCGTCATACAGGATTTTTTCCGACAGCCTTTTAAATCAGCTAACAAAATTAACGTCTCGTGCTGCTTTATTTAAAAATTTCTTTTGCCTTCGGCCAGAAGGCTTCGCTTCATATTTAACTTAATTTTGAAAGACAGCTTACCCGACAACATATGCAAACCATATCTGCCGAACTTCTAAGCCAGGGCGATTTTTTGACGGTTGCCCGCGCTATTTCCATTGTTGAAAACAGTATGCCGGGCGCAGATGCACTCCTGAAAAGTCTTGCATACCGCCAGACTCCGGTAATTGGAATCACCGGGCCGCCGGGCGCCGGTAAAAGCACTCTGGTGGATGCACTCATCAAACAATTTGTTGCCGAAGGAAAAAAAATGGCCATTCTTTGTATTGATCCCTCTTCTTCTTTTCATTCTGGCGCGCTGCTGGGAGACCGGATCCGTATGAACCGCTGGCATAACAACCCACAGGTATTTATACGCTCTCTCGCCAGCCGGGGGTTCGTCGGCGGATTAAATCCACGCATTTTTCAGATTACTGACCTGCTCGCCCAGGCCGGTTTTGATTATATTATTATTGAAACGGTGGGGGTCGGACAAACAGAAGTGGATATCACACGGCTGGCCGATCAGGTAGTATTGGTGCTTGTGCCCGAATCCGGTGATGATATTCAGACGATGAAATCGGGCATTATGGAGATCGGGGATATTTTTGTAGTTAATAAATCGGACCGGCCCGGGGCAGAACAATTTTTCCAGTCGCTGCAATCATCCATTCAATATCAAACGGCCAAACCAATGGAGAACATTAAATTCATTCAAACCATTGGCACGGAAGAAAAAGGCATTACGGCCTTGTTTGAAGCCATCAAGGAAAATATCCGCCGGATTTCGCCCGACCGACCGTTGTATCTACTTACCCAGAAAGCCTGGCAGATTATTTCTGAATACCGGATGCGCAATTTGAAGATAGAATCCCTGCAACTAACCCTGGAAAATGCAATGAAAGATCCCGGTTTTAATATTTATCGGTTTGCCGAATCCATTGCGTTACCATGATTTCAGGGATGCCTGGATTCTTTTAAACCGGTTTTTTATACCGTTAGAAAAATCGGTGCAAGGTTCGGGAAGCGGTCCGTCGAATCGGTCACCGCTACGGAGAATTTTCTTTGTAAAAGTGCTGGCTGTCATCCCCCATTTGGCGATGAATGTATAATATCCTTTATTGCGCACCATGCGGGCCGTGGATTTGCCCCCAAAATGATATACCCTTCCCGCCGAAATTCCTTTAAATAATCGGATGCCTGCCTTCCAGAGTTTCATCGAAAAATCAGGATCCGAATAAAGGCCGGGAGAAAATTCAACACTATATCCACCCACCAGATCCCATATTTTTTTATGAACAATATTTGGCGGCCAGGTACTTCCCTGCCAATCCGCTTTTGAGAAATCGTTATAATGATTTAGTAAATCTGCTTCCTGAAATGATCCGGGATCCTTCCCGAAATCATGCACAATGACACATGCATTCCCGGTTTCAACTGGTTCAATAGCCGTCACCGATAAAAAAAAATCATTATGGCCTATCGAATTTATCTCTGTTAGCAGTTGTTGATCCCAGTCGGGGCACGCATACATATCATCATTTAAATAAAGCAGATAATCTGTTGCAGCCAGTGTTCGACATTGATTCAGGGCATAGCACACGCCAATATTTTTTTCAGAAAAAGTATAACTCAAATCGGACTGCGACTCCACCCAGGCAAGGG
>JAYWCS010000020.1:0-5460 GCA_043780315.1 Bacteroidota bacterium
TAAGAATATTTTGCGGCAGTCGTATTCTGCAACATCACGTCACCCCGTTTGTCATCGGCATTGGTGATGGCAAATGCTCCGGATGACAGACAGTCGAAAAAAGATTTTTTAACACGGATGTATTCATCAAATGTCTTGTGATAATCGAGATGATCGTGGGTAATATTGCTGAAGATGCCGCCGGCATATTGCAGTCCTTCGATGCGGTGCTGGTGGATTGCATGCGAACTGGTTTCCATAAAAACATAGCTGCAACCAGCAACGACCATATCATGCAACAACTGGTTGAGCGCTATCGGGTCGGGCGTGGTGTGTGTTGCCGGCAGTATTTTATTGCCAATATGATTCTGGACGGTGCTTAGCATACCGCAGGTATGACCAAACGAGGAAAATAATTTATAGAGCAGGGTAACGATGGTGGTTTTTCCGTTGGTACCGGTTACGCCCACCAGTTTCAATTTCTCTGAAGGCTGACCGAAGAAATTATGTGCCAGCAAACCAGCAGCGGCGGCGCTATTCTCCACCTGTATATAAGTGATGTCCGCTGCAAATACGTCCGGCATTTGTTCACAGATAATGGCAGCGGGGCCGGCGGCTGTTGCGGCATCGATAAACTGGTGGCCGTCTGCGTTTGTTCCCTTCATTGCAATAAAGGCGGATCCCTTCATTACTTTGCGGGAATCAAATTGCAGGTTGGTCACGTTCACATCTAATTTTCCGTGAACGGACCGCATATGCACTTTATATAATATTTCCTGTAGGATCATTGGTTTAATTCCAGCATTAACTTTTGATTTTTAGATACCAATGTGCCTGGTGCGACACTTTGCTGTTTTACTTTACCAGAGCCCTTGGTGATTACCAGAATATCTCTGGATTCGAGCAGAAATAAAGCGTCCTTCAGTCCCATGCCCTTCACGTCAGGCACCTGTTTTTGTTCTTCATTTTTTGCTTTTACAACCGACTCGCTATTTGCCCTGTAAACGCCGGCCCATTTTTTATCATGGGAAGAATCTTCAAAAGGCAATTGCAGGGTATGGAATACATTTTTAATTTCTTCGGTTCCGCCGGCATAGTAAAAGGCTGCACTGTCTTTTTTCAGTAGCCCGGAATAATATGCCATCTGAATGGGATCGGTACCGCCTGTTTCTAGACTCATGAGTTTATCTGCTACTTCGCGAAACACCGGCCCGGCCACTGCGGCTCCCAGATATTTTTTTGCAAAAGGTTTATTTTTGATCACGACAATACAAGTATAACGGGGATGGCTGGCCGGGAAATATCCGGCAAAAGACGATTGGTAAATATGATCTGCATACCCCCTGTTCCCATTGGCTACCAGGGCTGTTCCTGTTTTTCCGGCCACCGTATAAAAAATATTTTTAAAAGCTGTTTTACCAGTGCCTCGAATGCAAACACCTTCCAGGCATGTTTTCAGTTCAGCCAGGGTTTCATCGCTGCAGATTTTATCTATTAGCACAACGGGTTGATTCTGCCTTTCCACGCCGCCGGCATATTGAATTGTATTTACCAGATAGGGTTTCATCATTTTCCCCCCGTTGGCAACCGCATTATATAAGGTGAGTGTTTGGAGTGGGCTCACCAGCACCTCATATCCAAAAGCCATCCAGGGAAGGGTGCTGGCACTCCAGGTACGCGACTTCGGGGATTTAATAATCGGAGGCGTTTCACCTGCCAAATCGATTCCTGTGATCTGATTGAGATGTAACTTTTTCAAATGATCTACAAACTGCTGCGGGTGGGTGCCGTAATGGGAGGTAACCAGTTTCGCCATGCCAACATTTGAACTATGCTCAAATGCTTCCTCCACCGTTACATCGCTGCGTTCAGATTTTTCTGCATCATGCACGGTACGGGAACCAATTTTCCAGGTACCCCCTTCAATATTTAAATGATCGGTGAGTTTGATCTCATGGTCCTCGAGTAATGATAAAAGTGTTGCGAGCTTAAACGTAGAGCCAGGTTCTGAGGCGCGGATTGCGTAGTTGAGATCTTCCCAGTAACTGCCGTCGGATTGCCTTCCCAGATTGGCCATCGCTTTTATTTTTCCCGTCGCCGATTCCATGACGATGCATGTCCCATGTTCACACTCATTTTCCAGCATCATGGAAAGAAGCGCGTTCTCGGCAATATCCTGCGTGTTGACATCAATGGTGGTGAGAATATCTTTTCCGTTTTCCGGATCAATTTCATATCCTTCTACCGGAATATAGGTTCCTGCATTGAGATAGCGAACGAGCCGGCGGCCGTTTTCTCCCTTGAGCAAACTATCGTAGGTTCTTTCGAGACCGACGTTCTGGGCATTATCCCGGGATAATCCGATGGTCCGATTGGCCAGGAGTCCGAAAGGATTTAATCTTTTGCTGGAAACTTCGGTGATGAATCCACTTTTATTTCTTCCTTGTCTGACAAGCGGAAAAGAACGCAGTTGTTTGTATTGTTCGAAGGAAAGATTTCGGTGCAACAGATAAAATCGGTCGTCGTTTTTATATCCCTGTTGTAATTGTTTTTTATAATTGGCGGCGGACTGGTCGCGGAAAAGATTGGCCAGTGAGTACGCAAGTGAGTCGATATTTTCCCTGAAACGTTTTCCGTTTTTTTCGCGGAGTCCGTCGGCATCGAAGTCGATATAAATATTAAAATATGGAACCGAGGTGCTTAACATGTTTCCATCTTCACTGTAAATCGTTCCTCTATCCGCGCTGAGGTCAACATATTTCTGATGCAGACTATCACTCAGTGCTCTCCAATAATTTCCCTGTACATGCTGGATATAAAAAACTCTTCCGAGTACAGCCACACAGATCACAACCATTCCCAGGAAACACAGGTAGACTCTCCACAGTATATCTCTTCTTAATTCCACCGGGTATCGGAGATATTATTGGTGATCAATATGATTTCGTTTGCGCGCTATCGCTGAGTACCAGGGGCGGGGCAGACAGCGGTTTTAATCCGAACGGTTCTACCCCTTTAGCCAGTTCACTTTGTTTGCTTCGAAACATGACTTCACTTTTCAGACTTTTAAACTCATACTGCATTTCCTGCAGTTCCCGGCTCGTTTTTCCGATATCACGCACTACGCGGTCCGCGTAATGACCATTATATATGTAGATCACTGCAAGGAAAGCGAGGAATAGAAAAAAAGGCAGATTGCGAACCATCCACTGATAGCGGAGCAGGCGTCTAATCTTATTTTTTTTGTCATTAAATGCTTTCATGTGTCAGTGTGAAGAATAAAAAAAGTAGGGTAGGATTATCATACTGAGGTTTTCGTAGGTCTGGAAATAATATCGGAAATGGATTATATCGGAACAGGATTATATTTTTTCTGCGATTCGTAGTTTGGCACTTCGGGCACGCGGGTTCTGCTGCAATTCATTCGCCGAAGCGGTAACAGGTTTTTTAGTGAGGGTTTTGAAAGGAATGATTGACGTGGCAGTTCCAAAAGGATTCGAATAGTCGTTTTCTTCAAAATGTCCGTTTTTAAAAAATTGTTTTACCAGGCGGTCTTCAAGCGAATGAAAGCTGATGACTACCAGCCGACCGCCTGGTTTGAGCAGAGCGGGAGTTTGTTCCAGCAGTTCACGAAGTGCACCGGTTTCATCATTTACTTCAATTCGTAATGCCTGAAAAACCTGAGCGAAATATTTGTTGGGGTTGCCTTTCACCAAATCTGCAATGGCCTGTTTAAACCCGCTGACTGTGCGAAAGGGCGTTTTTTTTCTGAGCATCCCAATGGCTTTTGCCAATGTTTTTGCATTCGTCACTTCCCCGTAGGCGCTTAGTATTTCCTGCAGCTTTTCTTCAGAATAAGTATTCAGGATGATTTCTGCAGTGAGTGACTGTCGGATGTCCATGCGCATGTCCAGATTGGCTTCTGAGCGGGTTGAAAATCCGCGCGCGGGTTCATCAAACTGATGGCTGCTTACACCGAGATCGGCGAGTATGCCATCCACCTGGGTTACGCCATGCAGGCGAAGGAACCTTTGCAGGTGCCGGAAATTATGCGGGAGGAAAACAAAACGTTCATCCTGCAAGGCATTCTTTTTCGCATCGGCATCCTGATCAAATCCAAATAAACGACCCTCCGTATTCAGATGCGTAAGGATCTTTGCTGAATGTCCGCCTCCGCCAAAGGTGCAGTCAACAAAGATCCCATTCGCCCTGATATTCAAACCGTCCATCGCTTCTGAAAGCAATACGGGTATATGATATGCGGGATTGATATCCCTCATATAATTCATTTATCGGGTTTGCCATTCATCACTTCATTGGCCAGGCCGCTGAAATCATCCGGTGTAAAAGTTTCAAAGAACTGTTGGTACTTGGTTTTATCCCAGATTTCGATTTTGTTAACCGCCGTAACCAGTACAATATCTTTTTCGAGTCCTGCGTATTCCTTCAGATTCTGCGGTATCAGTAACCTGCCCGCTCCATCCAAACCCATCATCGTCGCCCCGTTTAAAAAATATCTCCTGAATGACCTTACCTTCGGATCAAAATCATTCAATTTGCTGATTTTCTCAAAAATGGGCTCCCAGCTTTTCATGGGATATAATCCCAGACATTTCTCAAATCCCCGGTTTATGACAAAAGAACCCTCGTCCTCACCAGTTTGCTTTTTGAGCGAAGCCGGCAGGAGAAACCGCCCTTTGGCGTCGAGCGTTACTTCGTATTCTCCGAGAAAACCATTCATTTGTAAGGACTTGAAACAATGTTTTAAATAATTAACACAAAATAACACTTTTTCCCACTTTATTACCAAATATGGAAGATTTTAATTTTTCCACATAAATTATTTGTAATGAAAGCTATAGCAGGCACGGATTTAAACATTATAATGACCGATGATCAGAGAAAAGCCTGTGTATAACCTGTTAATGAACGTGAATTTCTGTGCATAACCCAAAGAGATGGTATTAAACGACAATTTTCCTACCCGGATTTCCTTGGATGATTATGGATACGATTTGTCTTCCGAAAGGATCGCGCGGTATCCCCTGCCAAATCGGGTTGACTCGAAATTGCTCGTCTGGCAATCGCCGGGTAAAATATCCTCCAGTACATACGCTCAGATTTCCCGGTTTCTCCCCCAGCCGGGTTTATTGGTTTTTAATAATAGCCGGGTCGTGGAAGCAAGGATTTTATTTACGAAAGCGTCCGGTGGACAAATAGAAATTTTTTGCCTTGAGCCAGCGGCTATTTATAGTTGCATCCCTTCAGGGATGCAACAAACCGGTAAAGTATTATGGAACTGCCTGATCGGAGGGGCGTCAAAATGGAAACGTGGCCAAACCCTGGCGAAACAAATCGGCGATATTCGCCTGGAGGCAGATTTTATCGAAAAAAGAAAAGAAGATTTCATTGTTGAATTTTCCTGGTCGCCGGTCCACCTGTCGTTTGCAGAAATATTGCATCAGGCGGGCTCCATTCCAC
>JAYWCS010000021.1:0-6797 GCA_043780315.1 Bacteroidota bacterium
CCGGGAACGGTTCAGCCTGCAGTTTGGCTTTGAGTAATTGCCGGTTGATGAGCATGCCACTGAGTTTGGATAATACGGGGTCGTGATCCTTCATCCAAAATTTCAATGCACTCAATACATCGTTGTCATCCAGGAGGCTAAAGGCTTCCAGATATTCGGAAGGGTCCTGCGGGGTATGATACAGAAAAAAATCAAGTGCTTCCGAACCCGAATGCAGGGCAATGCCTTTGCGGATGTTTTCCCGCGCGCGCTGAATAATTTTGACCAGCATACTTTCGGCACTGACGACGGTTTTATGCAGATACACCTGCCAGTACATGAGTCTGCGGGCAACCAGAAATTTTTCGATCGAATAAATTCCTTTTTCCTGTACCATCAATTCTCCTTCGTGTACGGTGAGCATATGGATGATGCGGTCGTATCCGATTACGCCTTCCGAAACGCCGGTAAAAAAACTATCGCGGTTCAGATAGTCCATCCGATCCACATCCAGCTGGCCCGATACCAGCTGATGCAGAAATTTTTTTGGATAAAGGTTCGTAAAAATTGCAATCGCCGTACTCAGCTGGCCAAGCAGTTCCTCATTCAGCGACTGCATAATCTGCAGGGACACCGATTCGTGGTCGAGGTTTTCGATCAGGTTATTTTCCAATGCATGGGAGAATGGACCATGACCCACATCGTGCAGCAGGATGGCCATTTTAGCCCCTAATTCCTCTTCTTTGGAAATAAGAATTCCTTTGCCTTTGAGTGAAGCCAGCGCATTACACATCAGGTGATACGCCCCCAGGGAATGATGCAGGCGCGTATGAACGGCTCCCGGATATACCAGGTTGGCAAATCCCATTTGCTGAATCCGGCGCATGCGCTGATAAAACGGATGCCGCATCACTTCGAGAATCAACGGATGGTCGATGGTGATAAATCCATAAACGGGATCATTGATGATTTTCTGAGAACCTGCACCCATATTTTTTATGTTAAAAGAAATCAAACCAGACACCAAATTTAGGAATGACTGACTGATAAACTATCTTTAGAAACACGAAAAACAGAATCATGGCTTTGGGAACGATCCTTTGGGTAGACGATGAAATTGACAGTTTGCAATCGCATATTCTTTTTTTACGAAACAAGGGTTATGACGTGAATGCAATGACGAACGGTCTGGATGCGATTGATTTTGTGAAGGAAAATCCGGTGGATGTGGTGTTACTCGACGAAAGCATGCCCGGTATCAGCGGCTTGGAAACGCTGGCGAAAATCAAAGAGGCCAACCAGCAGATTCCGGTGGTATTGATTACAAAAAATGAAACAGAAAATCTGATGGATGAAGCCATCGGCCGCCAAATAACCGATTACCTGATCAAACCCGTTAATCCCAATCAGGTATTACTGAGTTTGAAAAAAATCATCGACAATAAAAGACTCGTGGGTGAAACCACTACAACCGCTTACCAGCAACAGTTTCGGGAGTTGTTTATGGCCCTGAGTAATAATCAGAATTACACCGAATGGATGGATCTGTATAAAAAACTGGTGTACTGGGAACTCGAAATGGAAAAGAGTAACAGTCCTGAAATGCAGGAAGTATTTCAGACCCAGAAACAGGAGGCGAATACGGAATTTTTCAAATTTATTTCGAAGAATTATGTGAAATGGGTATCGCCCAAGTCAACAGATTCCCCGGTGATGTCGCATAGCCTTTTGCGTAATAAAGTATTTCCGAATCTGGAAAAAGGAACGACGATGTTTTTTGTGCTGATCGATAATCTGCGCTTTGATCAGTGGAAGGCCATCCAGCCAGTTTTCGCCCAGAGTTTCCGGATACAGTCGGAAGAAACTTTTTACAGCATTCTGCCTACGGCCACCCAGTATTGCCGGAACGCTATTTTCGCGGGCCTGATGCCTGCAGATATTCAAACCCAGTTTCCCAATGCATGGAAAAATGATGAGGAGGAAGGAGGAAAAAATATCGCGGAAGAAGAGTTTTTCCGCGGACAGTTAAAAAGACTGAAGATGGATCATCTCAAAACATCCTATACCAAAGTACTGAATCACCAGGCAGGCCAGGATCTGGTCAATAATATCCTGAACCTGATGAACAACGACCTGAATGTTATCGTGTATAATTTTGTGGATATGCTCAGTCATGCGCGCACAGAAATGGAAGTATTGAAAGAACTGGCCAGCGATGAAGCGAGCTATCGCAGTATTACGGCCAGTTGGTTTGAACATTCACCCCTGCATCAGGCGTTGAAAAAAATATCAGATAAAAAAATCACGATTGTGCTGGCCACTGACCATGGCAGCGTGCGGGTAAAAACGCCCTGCAAAGTAATCGGTGATAAACAAACTACCACGAATCTGCGATATAAACATGGGCGTAATCTGAATTACGAGCCCAAGGAAGTACTCGCTTTCCGGGATCCAAAAGAAGCCGGACTGCCGGTGCCGACCATCAATTCCTCTTTTATTTTTGCGAAAGGCGACGGATTTCTCTGTTATCCGAACAACTATAATTATTTCGCCAATTACTATCGAAACAGCTTCCAGCACGGCGGCGTGAGTATGGAGGAAATGATTATTCCGGTAATCAAAATGGTCGGAAAGGGGTAAAAGGAAAATGATCCGGTAAAAAGTCAGTCGTTTGTGGATAAAACGATCTCCTGTTTCGCCCGTCTTTCAGCAACTTTGATCTCATGAAATATACTGTGACGACCCTGGAAAAAATTGAGAAACTGCTGCATGAAACAGGTTACGTTACCCGTTATGAAAGGGGAAATTTCCAAAGCGGTTATTGCATTCTGGAAGAAAAAAAAGTACTGGTCCTCAATAAATTTTTACCCCTGGACGGCCGTATTAATACCCTGATCGACATCCTGCCGCAACTTACCATCGATCCGGAAATTTTGGGGCCTGACAGCCGCAAGCTATTAGAGAATCTGCTCAAACCACAGACCTGATCCGCGGTTTTTGAGTTAATTTTATACAGTGGCATCTTCTTCTTTAAAAATTACTTTTCTTGGAACCGGCACTAGTAGTGGGGTTCCGATGATTGCCTGTCCCTGCGAAGTTTGTCATTCGCCAGATAAAAAAGATAAGCGTCTGCGTTCCAGCATCCTCGTCGAATCGGCCAATACCCGCATAGCGATCGATACAACGCCAGATTTTCGTTATCAGATGTTGCGGGAAGATGTAAAAAAACTCGATGCCATTCTCTTTACGCATCCCCATAAAGACCATATTGCCGGTTTGGATGATGTACGTGCCTTTAATTTTTTTTCCGGTAAGACGATGCCTGTTTTTGCCAACGAAATGACCCAGGAAGTGGTGATCCGGGAATTTCCCTACGCGTTTACGGATGTCCGTTATCCGGGGATTCCGGAAATTCAGTTGAATACAATTCCCGCCGAACCGTTTTTGATTGGGGATATCCGGGTAGTGCCGATCCGGGTTTGGCACTTGAAAATGATGGTGCTGGGGTTCCGGTTTGGAGATTTTACTTATATCACCGATGCGAATCGCATCGATTCATCCGAAAAAGAAAAAATACTGGGATCGCGGATTCTCGTCTTGAATGCCTTGCGGAAAGAAACACATATCTCGCATTTTAATCTGGAGGAAGCCATTGCTCTCTCCGGGGAACTGGGCGTTTCCACGGCGTATTTTACGCATATGAGTCACCAGATGGGCAAACACGCAGAGGTGTCTGCCAGTCTCCCGAAAGGCATGCACCTGGCGTTTGACGGCCTCACTGTTCAGGCGGAACGTTAAATGATCGCTGAGCCTTTTATTAGCAAGTATTTAACAGCGACCCCTGGCAATCCGTTAAACCTCGCGGAAAAAATTACGTCTATAGGGAGTAGTAAAACTATACTGTATGAAAAAAGGGATCTTATTAACGAGTTTATTGAGTTGCCTGTTCGCCTTCTCCTTTGCACAATCGTCCATTGAGTTTATTCCCATGGGCGGTTATACGTTCGCAGATAAATTAAATTTCTCCAATTCATTTGGCCGACTCGATCCGGGGTTTAATTATGGCGTTTCACTGCAGTTTAATTTCAGCCGCCACTTCGGTATCGAACTCATGTACAGTCGCCTGGATGTATCGGCCAATATGTACGATTATGGTGCAATTCCCGGCGATGCCCCGCTTTATCATACGAATGCCGGCATCAATTATATTATGGCAGGCCCCGTTTCTACTTTTCCCATTCCCGGTTCACCGGTTTCTCTATTTATCGGGGCCAGTATAGGTGCAGCCATCTTTACGCCGTCACCCAATAGTTTTACCAGCAATGCGAGGTTTGCTTATGGATTACAGGCCGGATCAAATATCTATATTAATTCCCGCGTGGGCGTCCGTTTGAGCGCCCGTTTACTGGGTACTGGACCCTCCAATTCTGATTATTATTTCGGCAACTGGGGAGATCCCGGCGGGAGTTATTATTCCGATCCGGGCATCATGCAGTTTGGATTCAATGCGGGTTTGATCATCGGACTGGGCAAGGTGTTACCCGCCTATCATCCATCGGAAAGAGCCCGTCGTGCCCCGCGGCAGAGAAAATATTATTACTACTAAATTGAAAACGTCATTCATAAAATTACTTTGGACGGTAGCAAACAGAGACAAGTTTTCCACTAACAGGGTATAGCAATCACCTGCACCTGGAGATATCTTTATAAAAAAAGGTATGTGGGAAACGATTCGTGGGTATTTGACCTTTACAAGAAAAGAACGCTTCGGCGTTCTTTTTCTGCTTCTGCTCATCAGCGTTTTATTTGTGGCCCCTTATTTTTTCAGACCGGCCATCGGTACGCCCGATCCGGTGGCGTCGGAAAAATATAAAGAAGGGATCCGGCCATTCGAATCCCGGTCGGATGATTCGTCCAGAGAATCGGTTGTTCATGACCGTTACCAAAATCAATACCCGGCAAACAGTGGGTATGATCATCCAGGGGGCAATCCGAAGCAACCCGAAGCTCTGGCATTTCACGGAGCGATGTTTTATTTTGATCCGAATACGATTGCGGCGGGCGAATGGCAGCGACTCGGTTTGTCAGCGCGGCTTACGCAAACCATTCTGCATTATGTTGAAAAAGGCGGTCATTTTCGGCAGGCAACCGATCTGCAGAAATTATATGGGCTGCATCCGGCAGACTATCAACGCTTGCTGCCCTATGTGCGCATTCCAAAAAACGCCGGTGGATTTCCTGCACGATCCGGATATCAGGCGAGAGCCGACTACTCATTTTCTGTGATTAAAAAAGCAGACTCATTTTTAAATAATCGGTCGGCACACGGGCCCGCAGGAAATGATTTCGTTCCGGGTGCCGGAAATCATTTTCCGCATACCGGTAAGAAACTGGAACCGACAGATATTAATCTCGCGGATTCGGCGGACTGGTGCCGGCTGCCCGGGATCGGAGCGAAGCTGGCCATGCGTATTATCCATTTCCGCCAAAAACTGGGCGGATTTTATCGGGTAGATCAGGTTGCTGAAACGTTCGGATTGCCCGACTCTAGTTTCCAAAACATTAAATCCTGCCTGCAACTCCGTACCGCCGCATTACAACAGATCGATCTCAATACGGCGGAGAAGGAAACGTTGCAGGCACATCCCTATATCCGCTGGCAAATCGCCAAAGGAATTCTCGATTATCGAATACAACATGGCGGATTTAAATCGGTGGAGGAACTGCTGCAACTCGCGCAAATGGATCCGGAAAAGTTTGAGAAAATGAAACCCTATTTGAAAATTCAACCAAATACTAACGCCCGTTAGTATTTTTTAAAAAAATATGTTAACTTGCTACAGATTTAACACCCTTGATTTCATTGCTAACGATTGTTTGCTGTATGGGCAGCAACCCTGGGTTGTTGCCTTTTTTATTTAATGAACCCGGCTCGATATGAATTTTGAATTAGATGAAATTTCTCTCCACGTGGCATCCACTGCGCGGAATTTTGCGCAGCAGCATATTAAGCCCTTCGTGATGGAATGGGACGAAGCGCAGTATTTTCCGATTGAAACGATGCGCGCGATGGGAAAGCTCGGACTGATGGGCGTTCTGGTACCCGAAGCATATGGCGGCTCCGGTTTAAGTTATATAGAATATATCCTCATCATAGAAGAAATTTCGAAGGTCTGCGGTTCCGTCGGTCTTAGTCTGGCCGCCCACAATTCTTTATGTACCGCACATATTCTGGCCTTTGGAAATGAAGAACAGAAAAAAGAATATTTACCCCGCCTCGCTTCCGGCGAATGGATTGGTTCCTGGGGTCTCACGGAAGCAAACACCGGCAGCGATGCTGCCAATATGCAATGCACGGCAACCCGCGATGGGGACCATTGGATCATCAATGGTACCAAAAACTGGATCACCCATGGCATCAGCAGTGATATCACCGTGCTGATTGCACGAACCGGCGCGCCGCGGGAAAAGAATAATGCGACGGCTTTTGTTGTTCCGAGAAGCACGCCGGGTTTCAAAGGCGGTAAAAAAGAAAATAAACTGGGTATGCGGGCCAGCGAAACGGCTGAAATGATTTTTGATAATTGTCGGATTCCGGATAGTTACCGGCTGGGTAAAGTGGGCGAGGGATTTAAACAGTCGCTGAAGGTATTGGATGGCGGACGCATTTCTATCGCAGCGCTGGGTGTGGGCATCGCCAAAGGGGCCTACGAGGCCGCGGTGAAGTATTCCAAGGAAAGGCATCAGTTCGATAAGCCCATTTCATCCTTTCAGGGAATCTCGTTCAAACTCGCTGATATGGCCACCGAAATCATGGC
>JAYWCS010000022.1:0-2117 GCA_043780315.1 Bacteroidota bacterium
ACATGCCAGACAGCAACGCAAAATACAGGGAGTATTTTAAAAAGGACATGGCGTAAAAATAAATCATTCCCTTCCGCTTTTGCTTTCGGATATTGAAAAGCTTTAATTTTATGCGAAATTTCCCTTTATGCTTTCCGCATTATTATCGATTCACAGTATTCTGCGTTGGGTTATTTTATTGTTACTGGTTCTTTCCATTGTTCAAAGTTTCATTGGTTGGTTCAAACACCGCGAGCTCCGGGAAGCCGATGTAAAGCTCTGGCTCTTCACCATGATCAGTGTCCATATCACTTTACTCATCGGTTTGATTCTTTTATTTTTCGGCCGCTTCGGTATCCTTAGTGCGGGGCTTCCGGCAGGAGTGGAGCTGATGAAAGACCGGTATTATCGTTTTTTCTGGGTGGAACATCCGGTGGGTATGCTGATTGCCACCATCCTCATTACGCTGGGGCGGGGCGTTGTAAAAAAACAGATTACTGATCCGGTGAAATATAAACAAGCATTCTGGTTTTTCTTGTTCGGACTCCTCATCATTCTGGCTACCATACCCTGGCCCGGCCGTGATGTGATTGGAAGGGCTCTGTAAACAAAAACAATTTCATAACCGGTCTGCCGGAATTTATATTCGTATAATTTTTTTATATTCATACCTACAAAACGGGGCTATATGATCAGGTTTCAGGAAATCAGGGTGGGGGACATTATTCAGGCCGATTTTGCGGGTCAGCGTTTCGATGGCCAGGTGACTGAATTAAATCATGATGATAAGCAGATCAATGTGCGTAACGGTGATCAGGAGGACTGGTTCGAAGCCAATGATCTGTATTC
This sequence comes from Bacteroidota bacterium, assembly GCA_043780315.1. Classification (GTDB taxonomy): domain Bacteria; phylum Bacteroidota; class Bacteroidia; order Chitinophagales; family Chitinophagaceae; genus Puia. The sequence continues at coordinate 829 of JAYWCS010000022.1, forward strand.
CATCCCGCTGGATGATGTTCAGATGCAGAAACTAGGATTTGAAAAAATAGTTAATCCCGACCAATCCGTGAAATATATGCGCGGACCCTTCCGGATTATGATCCCTAAAACAGGCCAGTTCGACGAATTTGAAATCTGGTACCGGGAAGACCGGCGGCATATTCTCCATCAAATCGGGGTACACGATCTCCAGAATTTCTACCATGCGATGACAAAAGTGGACCTTACCCGGGTCTAAACGGACGTTTTTTAATACTTTTTAGCCGTTTCGGCCACCTATTTCACCGGATGGGGATATTATATTCGATGAAATTTTATTCTTTCGCTGAGTAATATTATCTTTGCGCTCCCAAAATCTATGGCTAAACAAGCGCTCATTAAACAGGATGGATCAATTATCGAAGCACTTTCCAATGCTATGTTTAAGGTAAAACTGGAAAATGGGCACGAAATTCTGGCAACAATCTCAGGAAAAATGCGGATGCATTATATCCGGATTTTACCGGGGGACAAGGTGGGTGTGGAGATGAGTCCGTATGATCTGACAAGAGGGAGAATTATTTTTAGGTATAAGTAAGTATTGATAAAAAGTTAAAAGAACTTGTATGAAAGTAAGGGCATCCATTAAAAAACGCAGTGTTGATTGTAAGATCGTGCGTCGGAAAGGCAAGTTGTACATTATTAATAAGAAGAATCCCCGTTTTAAACAGCGTCAGGGTTAACATGAAGCGGAAAGAAGAGTTAAAAGTAAAACGTAAAAAATAAAAGATGGCGCGTATTGCCGGTGTAGACTTACCAAAAAACAAAAGAGGAGAAATCGGACTGACCTATATTTTCGGAATAGGACCTTCTACCGCTAAGTATATTCTTTCCAAAGCGGAAATCAGTTTCGATAAGAAAGTGAATCAGTGGAATGACGATGAGCTCAATGCCATCCGGAATATAATTACCAATGAGTTGAAAGTAGAAGGCGCTTTACGTTCAGAGGTGCAGATGAGTATTAAACGTCTTTTGGACATCGCCTGCTACCGCGGCGTTCGTCATCGTAAGGGATTGCCGGTTCGTGGTCAGCGTACACGTACGAACAGCCGTACGAGAAAAGGTAAACGGAGAACGGTTGCCGGTAAGAAGAAGGCGCCTAAGAAGTAAGTCTTGAGTCTTTAGTCGGGAGTCCTTTACAAGAAGCCCCTGCTAAAGAGTTTTGAATATATGCACCTTAAGATAACGGACTGATCTCGGAAACCTGGTGCAGGTGGAGGGAAGGTCCGGTTCCGGGAAACCGGGATGAT
>JAYWCS010000023.1:0-17641 GCA_043780315.1 Bacteroidota bacterium
TTCAACCGAAAAAAAAACCCTTAAGAAAGCACTGGCAGATTTTAAATCTGCTGAGCAGGATTTCCCCAACATAATAGGCGGTCAGGAAATGCGCTCCGGGAATAAAATCAAGATGCGGCCCCCACATGAGCTTTCCCACACCATCGGATATTTTCACCGGGCAACGAAAGAACAGGTTCAACAGTCCATCGACTCGGCACTGAAAGCAAAAAATAACTGGGAAGCCATGAACTGGGAAAACCGGGCGGCAATTTTTCTGAAGGCAGCCGATCTGCTTGCCGGAAAATACCGTGCGCAGATTAATGCGGCCACGATGCTCGGACAAAGTAAAAATGCTTACCAGGCCGAGATTGATAGCGCTTGTGAATTAATTGATTTTCTACGGTTTAACGTGCACTTCCTCAGCGAAATATACAGGCAGCAGCCCGTCAGTTCCCCCGGTATGCATAATCGTTTGGAGTATCGGTCACTCGAAGGATTTGTGCTGGCCATCACACCGTTTAATTTTACGGCCATCGGTGGCAACCTGCCCAGTTCGGCCGCACTTTGTGGCAATGTGGTGGTATGGAAACCGGCCGACACGCAGATTTTCAGCGCCTTTATTTTCATGAAAATTTTAATGGAAGCCGGCTTGCCCGACGGGGTGATCAATCTGGTTTATGCCGATGGACAGGAGCTGGGCGATATATGTTTTACTCACCGCGATTTTGCCGGATTGCATTTCACGGGTTCCACGGCAGTTTTTAATACGATTTGGAAAACGATCGGCCAGAATATTGGAAAATACAGATCCTATCCGCGTATCGTGGGAGAAACCGGCGGAAAAGACTTTGTGCTGGTGCATCCGGAAGCATCCGTAGAAGTGGTCGTTACTGCGCTCGCCCGAGGCGCATTTGAATATCAGGGCCAGAAATGTTCTGCCGCATCGCGGGCCTATCTCCCGGCCAACCTGGCGGTGGAGATAAAAGAAAAACTGGTGACGATGCTGCGCACCATGAAAGTGGGTACGGTAGAGGACTTCACCCATTTTATCAACGCCGTGATCGATGAAAAAAGTTTTGATAAAATCAAAGGCTATATTGACCGGGCAGCGTCCCACCCCCAGGCTAAAATAATAGTGGGAGGACATGCGGATAAATCAAAAGGGTATTTTATCGAACCAACCGTTATTGAAACGACGGACCCGCATTTTATTACTTTAAAAGAGGAGATTTTCGGTCCCGTACTGACGATTTATGTTTATGATGAAAATCAGTTTGAGGAAACGATGAACCTGGTGGATTCGACCTCCGATTATGCACTTACGGGTTCCATTATTTCCACCAACCGTCGGGCCATCGAACAGGCAACCGAAAAGCTGCGTCATTCTGCCGGAAATTTTTATATTAACGATAAGCCTACCGGCGCTGTGGTCGGTCAGCAACCATTTGGGGGTGCCCGGGGAAGTGGCACCGATGATAAAGCCGGATCTATCTTAAATCTCTACCGCTGGCTGAGTGCACGCACCATCAAAGAAACTTTTGACCCGCCCACGGGTTACGAATATCCTTTTTTATCTGAAGCGTGACTTGCATTTGTTATTTTTATAAAAATTATTTTGTTTGAAGACCATCCTGACCGAGCAAGAACTCGGTATAACCATACAAAGATTGAGTCATCAGCTCCTCGAAAACCATTTGCAGTTCAACGATGTCGTCATCATTGGTATTCAGCCAAGAGGGATTTTTTTTTCTGACCGGATCGTCCAGCAAATCAACGAACAAATCAAACCGCAGAAAATCAGTTACGGGAAACTCGATATCACTTTTTACCGGGATGACGTGCGGCAGGGTTTACATACCCTCAACCAAACCGACATGCCTTTCAGTATTGAAAACAAAAATGTCATTCTGGTAGACGATGTTTTATATACGGGAAGAACCATAAGGGCCGCCATGGATGCCCTGTTGAGTTTTGGCAGACCGGCCAAAGTAGAACTATGTATTTTGATCGACCGGCGTTTCAGCCGGGAGTTACCGATTCAGGCCGATTATGCCGGAAAATCGATCGATACGATTATTACTCAGAGAGTAAAGGTTTTGTGGAAAGAGCGGGACGGGAAGGAAGAAGTGGTGCTATTAACCGCCGAATAAGGTTTCGTTGTTTCGATTTGAAAATCTAACTTTGACTTTTAATGCAACTCAGCACCAAACATCTTCTGGGCATTAGAGATTTACAAGCTTCGGACATCCAGATTATTTTAGACACCGCCACCCAGTTCAAGGAAGTTTTACAAAGACCGATCAAGAAAGTTCCCACTTTACGGGATGTAACAATCGTCAACCTGTTCTACGAAAATTCCACCCGAACACGCATCTCTTTTGAACTCGCAGAAAAAAGACTCTCGGCAGATACCATTAATTTCACCGCTTCCGGTTCCTCCGTATCGAAGGGGGAAAGCCTGCTCGACACGGTGAATAATATTTTGTCCATGAAGGTGGACATGGTGGTCATGCGCCACAGTGCCAGCGGAGCGCCGCATTTTCTCGCAAAACATATCCCGGCGGCCATCGTGAACGCCGGGGATGGAATTAATGAACATCCTACCCAGGCGCTGCTGGACGCTTTTTCCATACGGGAAAATCTCGGCACGCTCGAAGGGAAAAAAGTAGCGATCATTGGCGACATTATGCATTCCAGGGTGGCGCTCAGTAACATCTATCTATTGAAAAAAATGGGCGCCGAAGTAATGGTGGCCGGCCCTCCCACCCTGATTCCTGTTCACATTACGGAAGCTTTTGGTATTCCGGTTGAATATAATCTGCGGAAAGCACTGGAATGGTGCGATGTGGCAAACGTATTACGCATTCAACTCGAAAGACAAAATCAGGTTTTATTTTCTTCCCTCCGGGAATACAGTCTGGCCTACGGCATTAACCGGAAAATGCTGGATAGTTTATCCAAAGAAATTTTGATCATGCATCCCGGTCCGATCAACCGCGGTGTGGAACTGGACAGTGATGTGGCAGACAGCAAACAATCGATCATCCTTCAACAGGTAGAAAATGGGGTGGCCGTTAGAATGGCCGTGCTCTATTTACTGGCTGGGAAATCAACCAATATTTAATCCTTAAAGCAAATTCATGCAGCGGGTCGCAGTTTTCCCAGGCACATTTGATCCGATTACCATCGGTCACCTCGACATCATCAGTCGTTCTCTTGGATTATTTGATAAAGTGGTGATTGGAATCGGCCGGAATGTAAATAAACTACCCATGTTTTCGGAAGAACAAAGAATCACCTGGATAAAAGAAATTTATAAGGACAATCCGCGCGTAGAGGCGGTTTTGTACGACGGACTGACCATCAAATGTTGCCAGGAAGTTAAAGCACATTTTATTATCCGCGGTATCCGGTATGTGAATGATTTTGAATATGAAAAAGCAATTGCAGATATGAATCGTAGTCTGGATTTTCAGATAGAAACTGTTTTTCTCACCTGCCTTCCCCAGTATACTTCCGTAGCTTCCACCCTGGTGCGCGACGTATTGCGCAACGGCGGAGATGTTACGCAATTTCTTCCACAGGTCGTTTCGGAATCACTGAAAAACCTTAAATCAAAGGCCTAAACAATCAGCCGATTCACTACTTTATTTAAAAGATTTTGTATGTCTATTTGGTTTAAAAAAGATTGGAGTATCGATAAACTGAACCAGCTTTCGGGTAATACCATGAATGCATTCATCGGAATTAAATTCATCGAGGTGGGTGAAAATTTTCTGAAAGCCAGTATGCCCGTGGACGAGCGCACCCGGCAGGCCTATGGGTTATTGCATGGCGGCGCTTCGGCTACTCTTGCAGAAACCATTGGCAGCGTGGCTTCTATCATGGTGGTGGATCCGGATCAATTCTATGTGGTGGGTATAGAGATCAATGTCAATCACCTGCGCAGTGTGAAAGATGGTTTTGTTTTTGCGACGGTTATTCCCTTGCATATCGGCATGTCGTCTCATGTATGGGATATAAAAATTATCGACAAAAATGAAAAGTTGATTTGTGTCAGCCGGCTCACCGTTTTTGTTAAACTGTTACCGGAAAACCGCCCGCCTGCAACACTTCTATAATCGCCGGGTAGGTATTTTGCAGAACTAGTTTAAAATCAGCTGTGGCGAACCATTTTAATTCGGTGATGTCTTCGGCAGTTTGCGGTATCAGCGCCTGATGACTGGCTGCCTTCATCCGAAACCAATGAGATTCTTTCATGAATAAGCGCCCGTGTTGTTCATATGCATGGTTTGTTATCAGCAGAAATTCCATCAGTTCCAACTGAATCAATCCTGTTTCTTCCCGCACTTCCCGGAGTGCACATTCCGGCAGGGTTTCTTCTGGGTCCAGTTTGCCTTTCGGTAAATCCCATTTATTACGCCGAAACATAAAAAGAATTTCGCCTTTTTCATTTTCTACAAGTCCCCCGCCCGCGGGAATTGTCATTCGTTTGTCGTTATTCATATCGGGTTAAAGTTAATTTGATCCCGGCACACGCGGGTGAAATTTATGTATGATTTATGATGGAACCATTTGATTACCACCGAAACATAAATCCGCATTGAAACAAACGGAATTTTTTACCTTCACGGGATGACGAATGAAAAAGCCGTTGCAGAAAAACTGCTGGAAATTCAGGCCATCAAACTCAGTCTTGATAAACCATTTACCTGGGCCTCGGGATGGAAGAGTCCGATTTACTGTGATAACCGTAAAACACTTTCATTTCCCGCCATCCGGGAGTTTATTAAATCTGAAATGTGTAATATCATTTTTGAAAAATTTCCCGATGCCGATTACCTCGCCGGAGTAGCAACGGCCGGGATTGCCTGGGGTGCCATGGCGGCCGACCAGTTAAAGTTGCCGTTTATATATGTTCGTTCTAAACCCAAGGAACACGGAATGGGGAATCAGGTCGAAGGATTTTTTGAGACTGGCAAACAGGTTGTGGTGATCGAGGACCTGATCTCGACCGGCAAGAGCAGTCTCTCGGTTATTCATGCACTGCGGACGGCCGGTTTGGAAATCGCCGGACTGGTTTCTATCTTTAATTATGGGTTCGATGAAGCTGCAAAGGCTTTTGAGTCGGCGGGGGTTATCACCCAATCGCTCACTGATTATCCAACACTGATCCGTTTAGCGGTAGAGAAAGGATCGGTGAATGCGGAACAACAAAAAACCCTTGTTAAATGGCGTGAAGATCCGGCCAACTGGTCATCGGATCGTATTTTTAAATGATAAATGCATTGTATGAAAAAGATTTTGAGTTTACTGATTCTGATGGGTTGTTTTTCATTGATCACACATGCGCAGGTAGTTCGAAAAGGCGCCGTGGAGATGACGACGATTAAGTTACCGACGATTCAGTGTGAAGAATGTAAGGACAGAATTGAAAAATACCTTACCCGGGAAGAAGGTGTTATGAAAGTAACTGTCGATTACAAAAGAAAATATTGTAAAGTATCTTATTACTGGGACCGGACCAGCAACGAAAATATAAAAACGGCAATTGCTAATATCGGATATGATGCCGATGACGTGACAGCCGATGCAGAGGCATATAAGAAACTACCCACTTGTTGTAAAAAAACGGAAGACGGCGGCGGCCATGATAAGAAGATGAATTAATACTTTATATCCACGGGAAATTTTCCTTCTCCCAATCCCAGTTCAGCAGAAGCTGCATTGCTGATTCGGATTAATAATCCGCTACTCTCTTTCATTTCAGGCAGCTGGCCCAATACTTTGACGTATATTATTTTTCCATTTGATCCGGAAACCCGGATGATTGTGCCTACTGGAATACCATTCATCAGAGCGTAATATTTTCCGTCCGTCCAGCCACTGGTGCTCTTGAAAGTACCTGACTGTCCGGCGGCCGTTTTACCACTGCCGGTATAATCCACACTGAAAAAACCGCCATTGCTATGGGTGATGGAATAATTATTTACTTGGTCGCTGGAAGACGCCGTGCTGACCGGAATAGTCGTAGGACCAGCATTTGCCGGCCCATTGGCAACCGTTGCAACCGAATTGGTTTTAACAGTTGTCGGATCGGGTGATGCAATGGGTTTCGTTAATTTAGAAACCGATTCTACCGGCGGCGGGGTGCCAACGGGGTTCGACAAAACGCCCGTGGCGAGTGGCGACAGATCTGTTTTAACTTTCAGAAAGCCGACAATCAGGGGCATTCCCTGTTTCACGTTGTCTCTTTTTATTTTATTCCATTTTTCGATACTGGTAACCGGCACATCATTATAAATAGAACTAATCCGGAACATCCATTCCTTGTCCTGCACCACATGGTAAATCGGAATGAGGGATTCGCCGGCAACTTTTATTTGTTTCTGATCGAAATTATTTATGCTCAGCGGGATATTAATCTGCTGGGCAACATCCAGCGGTTTGTCGAAGCTCAGGTTATTATAACTTGCAATATCGTGCGGGCTGCAATTGAATAAACGCCCGATACTATACCAGTTTTCTTTCGCAACCACCGTATGCTTCAGGAAAAATTTTCCATTAGTCGCCTCGATCGTGAGTTTTGAATTTTGAGGGTACCCGGCGGATACAAAAAAAATCGAACAGATAAAAACGAACAGCCCGTTTTTCATTTCAGGTATTTATGGATGAACGCAAAGATGCTGAATAATCTTTCAAAAAGTATTAAAAAATTCTTTTAAAACCGGATTCTCGACGATTTAGGATAATAGTTATTCATTCTTTTATCCAATAGCTTAACCCAGCCGATTCGTTGACCGCGGTAGCAGATTACCCGCCATCCCCTGCCCCCCGGATCGACGTGAAACGATTCGGCACGCAGATAATGCAGTGCGTCCTTCAGCGACAATTCAAGCGTTCCAACCTTCTCATTCAAAATCGTGCCCAAAGCGAGTTCATGATCCGGAATCCAATCATTTTCCCCGGATTTTCCCATCCGGATACCGGCTTTTTTCAAATACAATGAATTTTTGAGTATCTCCAATTCGTTTAGCCAGGCAGCGGGAATGGCGTGGATCGAATCACCGACAGAAATAAAATGTATGGATTCGGTTTTAATCCATTGTTGTAATTGCTGTTCAACAACTTTAGCCAACCGACCCGGACGTCCCGGACGACCATTAATTATGGATGAACGGCCAGGGAGTTGCCGCTCTTTTTTTTGAATAACGGCTAGAAAAAATCCTTCCCCCGATAATTTATCCGGGTAAAACCGATATCCCCGGGCACCCGATTGGACGGCCATGGTTTCTGTTATTCTCCATGACAAATCCGGTGCGAGCGGCAGCGAAATACAAGAGAACTGATTGAATATGGAATCGAGTATGTCTTCATTCTCTTCCTTAGAATAGGAACAAGTCGAATAAATGAGAATACCATCTTCTTTTAAACAATCCCAGACATCGGCCACGATACGCTGCTGTCGCTGGCTGCAAAGCTTTACCAGATCAGGGCTCCAGGTATTGGCAACATCCGGGTCTTTGCGAAACAATCCGCTGCCACTGCAGGGCGCATCAACCAGCATGACATCGAAAAAGCCGGGTAATTGTTTAAAATGTGCCGGGTCATTATTCGAGATGATGCCATTGCTGCGTCCCCATTTGGTCATATTCTGCGATAAGGCAGGGATGCGGTTTTTGATTACTTCATTACTCACGAGCAGGGAGTCTTTTGAGATCAGGGATTGGATCAGGGTGGACTTACCTCCCGGGGCGGCGCACAAATCCAGCACATTCAATTTTTTTGACAGGTCAACCGTCCGCTTCAACGCAAATTCCAAAAACATACCGGAGGCTTCTTGAACGTAATATGCTCCTGCATGAAATAAAGGGTCTAGCGTAAAAGAGGGTCGAACGGAAAGATAATAGGCATGAGATGCCCAAGGCACCGTTCCGGATATTTTGAACGGTGGCTCGGTTATATTTTCAGGCCATTGATTATTTTGAAAGGAAATTTTTTCTTCATTCAAACGAACCGAAACCAGTTGAGCACCGGCGTTATGAACAGCTAAGAAAGCAGTTGAATCAAAATGATCCAGCTTTTTCATTGATTTCATAAAGGCCTCTGGCAGTAATGCAGACAAGAGAATAATTTAGGGTGCGTTTTTCAGTAAACTTTCACAGAGATATAGGCTTTTGATTTTAACCATTCAATTAAACCGGGCTCGGCAAAAGCATTGTCCCAGCTATTGTGTTTTACACCGGGGTATTCGGTGTATTTTATTTCGGCTCCGGTCCATTTCAGGCCTTGGTACGCTTTGTAAAACTGCCTTGAATATTTAACATTCACCGTGGGGTCGGAGGCTCCGTGGAATATCCAGAGAGACGTGCTCAGATCCCGGATAACTTTATGAAGGTAACTCGTATCGCCGCCTCCACAGATGGGGAATGCGGCAGCAAAATAACCGGGATATCTTTCAATAAAATCAAATGTTCCAAAGCCACCAAGGGATAAACCGCCCATGAACATCGCTCCCGGATCCGCCTGCCCGCTGTTCATCAAACTATCAGCGAGTTGTTTTACCAAAAAGGCGGGCGTGGTTGGTTTTTTCTGAAAAGAGAAAATGATATCGGGTTGTTGTTTGACAGAATCGTAATAAAAGCTCACATAGGACCAGGATATATATTCAGGGCATTGCGGAAATACGATAATGGCGGGAAATATTTTCCGGATACTGTCTTTCAGAAAAAATGTTGCCCCGTATTTCAGCTGTTTTTCGTTGTCACGCCCTCGTTCACCGGCTCCATGTAAAAAAATAATCAATGGATATTTTTTTTTGGGATCAAAATTTTCAGGATAAAGAATGCGATAATTCAGCGTTTCCTTGTTTCTTGTAAAGGTTTTTTTTTGATAAGCAGAAAGATCCTGTGTTTTGACGGATATCATAAAGCAAAAAATCGTCAGGCAGAGCAGGCAAAGTTTTTTCATGGCTAAAATCTGATGATAAAGTGTTGTTTACTTTTAAATTCCTCGCGGAAAAAGATTAATCCCGCAGAGAAAATATCAATACTCATTCTAACGCTCGGATGTTGCTGAATAAGGGTCCATGCTTCTTCCATCTCCCCGCTCCAGTGAATATCGTGAATGATGATGACAGCATTCGCAGGTAATTTAGTCAGGAAACGGGCAAAGTATGCCAGAACGGGGGTTTTTCGATGATTGCCATCGATAAAAATAAGACCGGCAGCAGGATTTGATTCAATGGTCGGGGCAAGTGTTTCGTCAAAATTGCCCGTGACCTGGCGGATATTTTCCAAGCCCAGCAAGTTGAAATTTTTTGCAGCGATCTCCGCAATATCTGCAGATCCTTCCAGTGTAATGACATTGGCGCAAGTATTCGCCGAAGCGAGGTAGGCGGTTGAAATACCCAGTGAGCTGCCCATTTCAATAATGGTTTGAGCAGGATAAAAATTGGCCAGGCGGAACAATAATCGCCCGAATTTTTTAGATGACAGCGAGCTGCGGGCGATCGTGGAAATTTTTTTTCTATGGTTCGTATGATTCGCAGCACCGGCCCCGAAATCCTCTGTATACAATAACTGCTGATCGTTCCGCAATTTATTTTTGAGGCCTTCTATTTTTTCATATGCATAAAAAGACCTGTTATCGTTTAATACCTGGGTAATGAATTCGAATACAAATGGGGAATGAGTGCCATGGCCCCTGCTGTTAGAAGCTTTCATATAATACCGTACGTATCTGAGGGCAAGGGAAATGGTCGGATGCATGGGCCGCGTTAGCCTGTTTGTTCTGATATCGAAATTATTTTTGTCCAGGTTTGAAAGTCCAGATCATAAGCTTGTTTTTCGTTAGCCGAAACTTTTTTAGAATGCGTAAGCTGGAATATTTCTCTCGGAATTTCCGGGAAAAAGGCATCTCCTTCCAGCCGGGTGTGTACGCGGGTCATATAAATCGTATCACATAATAAAAGGGAAGCTGCATAGATCTCTCCGCCCCCGCCGATAAAAGCTTCTTTAGCATCCATCCTTCTGGCCAGTTCGATGGCGGCCTTCAGACTGACTGCCTTTTGTACATCCGGGTTGCCGGTTTGATAACCCGGCTGACGGCTGATAATAATATTGAATCTTCCGGCCAGGGGTTTATTACCCAGCGCTTCGAAGGATTTTCTGCCCATAATCACGGGAAAACCCCAAGTGGTATTCTTAAAAAAACGCATATCCTCCGGCAGGTTCCAGAGCATCTGGTTATTTTTTCCGATCGCATGATTTTCAGAGGCAGCAACAATAATCGACAATTTCATTTAAGTATATTTAGACGGCGACAGGCGCTTTGATCGGCGGGTGGGGTTGGTAATCTTCCAGTGTGAAGTCTTCATACTCAAAATCAAATATATTTTTTACGCAAGGATTCAGTTTGATTTGCGGGAGTGGATTGGCTGTTCTGGTCAATTGCAAATTGGCCTGCTCGCGGTGGTTATTATAAAGGTGTACATCCCCGAAACTGTGAATGAATTCTCCCGGTTCAAGGTCCGCCACCTGTGCGATCATGTATGTTAGCAGGGCATAGGAGGCGATGTTAAACGGCACGCCCAGGAATACATCCGCACTTCGCTGGTAGAGCTGGCAACTCAAACGCCGGCGGCCTCCCGGATTTTCGGCCGGAGCAACATAAAATTGGAAAAGCACGTGACAGGGCATCAATGCCATTTCAGGTAGTTCCGCCACATTCCATGCGCTCACGATCATCCGGCGGCTATCGGGATTTGTTTTTAACTGGATCATCAGGTCGCTGATCTGGTCTGTCTGTCGCCCGTCTGCGCCCGACCAGCTCCGCCACTGTTTTCCATAGACCGGTCCCAGCTCTCCATTTTCATCTGCCCATTCATCCCAAATGCGTACCCCATGTTCTTTCAGGTATCCGATATTGGTTTCTCCTTTGAGAAACCATAGCAATTCATAGATTATACTTTTGAGATGTAATTTTTTTGTGGTTACGAGTGGAAATCCCCGGTTCAGATCGAAACGCATCTGATAACCAAAACAGCTCCGCGTGCCGGTTCCTGTGCGGTCATTTTTTTCCAATCCGTTTTCTACAACATGCCGGAGCAGGTCCAGGTATTGCTTCATACACGCAATTTAGTATTTAGCGGCCGCCAGTGACCGTCAGGATGATTTTTTATTTTCTTTAGCCCAGGCATCTTTTAAACTCACCGTGCGGTTAAAAACGGGCTTTTGAGAACTACTCTCCTTATCCAGACAAAAATATCCTTTTCGCAGGAACTGATACCGTTCCCCGTGATATGCGGTAGACAGGGAAGGTTCGGCAAATGCAGTGGAGACGACCTCTAGAGAACCTTCGTTCATATATTCTTTAAAATCCCCTTCGGCAGCCGCCGGATTTTCTACTTTAAACAAGCGGTCGTATAAGCGCAGTTCGATTGGAATCGCATGGGCCCGACTGACCCAGTGTAAGGTCCCCTGTACTTTTAATGCGGAAGCTGCGGAACCACTTTTGCTGTCAGGTAAATAACTGCATCTGAGTTCGGTAATTTTTCCTTCGCTGTCTTTGATCACTTCATCGCATTGAATGATATAGGCACTTTTTAAACGGACCATTTTGCCCGGTGCGAGCCGAAAGAATTTCTTCGGTGGTTCTTCCATGAAATCTTCCTGTTCGATATATAGTTCGCGGCTAAAGGGTAGTTCCCGGGTGCCGTTTTTTTCTCCGCCTTCCGGATAATTTTCACTCGGCAGCAGCTCCGTCTGATCGGGGTAATTGGAGATCACGATTTTGAGCGGATCAAAAACGACCATTTTCCGAACGGCGTTTTTGTTCAGGTCTTCCCGAATACAGAATTCCAGCAAGGAAACATCAATCAGGTTATCTCTTTTTTGCACTCCGATACGTTCTGTGAAATTCCGGATGCTTTCCGGGGTATAACCGCGTCGGCGCAGTCCGGAGATGGTTGGCATCCGCGGATCATCCCAGCCCGTTACATACTTTTCGTTTACGAGTTGCAAAAGTTTTCGTTTACTCATCACCGTATAGGTCAGGTTTAGCCGTGCGAATTCATATTGATGGGAAGGAAAAATAGCCAGCTGCTCGATGAACCAATCGTATAGTGGTCGGTGCGGGATGAATTCCAGTGTACAAATAGAATGGGTAATTTTTTCGATGGAATCACTTTGTCCGTGCGCGAAATCATACATCGGATAAATACACCAGGTAATCCCTGTGCGATGATGCGGAGCGTTTTTTATGCGGTAAATAATCGGATCGCGCATATGCATATTGGGCGAACCGAGGTCTGCCTTCGCCCGTAATACTTTTTCCCCGTCAGCAAACTGGCCGGCCCGCATCTGTTCGAACAACTGCAAATTTTCGGAAGGCGTCCGGCTCCGATATTTATTGGGAGTGCCCGCCTCCGTGGGCGTTCCTTTCTGTAGGGCAATTTCTTCACTCGTACTGTCGTCTACATAAGCGAGGCCTTTTTCGATCAGGCGCACGGCAAAACCCAGGAGTTGTTCAAAATAATCTGATGCATATAAAACTTCGTCTGGGATGAAGCCAAGCCATTTCACATCTTCCAGAATGCTTTCCACATATTCCGTTTCTTCTTTCGCCGGATTGGTATCATCAAAGCGGAGATTGGTTCGCCCCCGGTATTTAAGGGCCAGCCCGAAATTGAGGCAGATGGATTTTGCATGTCCGATATGCAGATAACCATTCGGCTCCGGAGGGAAGCGTGTACGGATTGATTTATATTTGCCCGATTGCAAATCTGCTTCGATAATCTCTTCCAGGAAATTCAGCGATCTTTCTTCTGCAATAGGTTCAGACATCATGTACCTTTTATTGGCCAGTGAAATTAAACAAAACCGGGTAATTTATTTTGCAGGGTTTCGTTCTCCAAAAAGCAGGCTGCCAATGCGCACCATCGTGCTGCCTGATTCGATGGCGATCTGATAATCGCTGCTCATTCCCATACTCAGCGTGTTGACGGGATCAGCGGGAAAAGCTGTTTTTAATTTTTCAAACAAAGAATGAAGGTAATTAAATTCATCCCGGATGGCTGTTTGCTGCTCAGTGAAAGAGGCCATGCCCATACAGCCGCCAATAGGTGAATGGCTAAATTTTCCGTCTTGCCGGTTCTGGTTTACCGTAACGATCAGCGAATGCAGTTCTTCGGCATTTAATCCGAATTTTGTTTCCTCTCTGGCGATATGTATTTGTAAAAGACACAGAATCGGCCGCTGATTTTTGGCGGCCTGTTTATCAATTTCGTTTAAGAGCTTCAGACTGTCGACCGATTGAATCATGTAAACAAAAGGAGCCAGATATTTTACTTTATTGGTTTGGAGATGTCCGACAAAATGCCATCGGATATCTTTAGGAAGGACTGCTTCTTTCTCCAGTAATTCCTGCACATAATTTTCACCAAAATCGCGTTGACCCAAATCGTACAAGGATTGAATTTCTGCAACGGATTTCGTTTTTGAAACAGCCAGTAGCTGAACGCCGGAAGGGTGCAGTACCTCTAATATGTCTGTGTAAGCAGTAGCTTTCATAAGGAGTCGGATCATTTTAAAATACTTCTCGAAATCACCATGCGTTGCACCTCACTGGTGCCTTCATAGATCTGCGTGATTTTTGCATCACGCATGAGTCTTTCGACATGGTATTCTTTTACGTAACCATATCCGCCATGAATCTGCACGGCTTCGGCAGCCGTCCACATCGCCGTTTCACTGGCAAATACTTTTGCCATCGCCGCACTCAGGGTATAATCCTGTTGATTGTCTTTCTCTTTGGCTGCGCGCAAACAAAGTAACCGGGATGCTTCGATGCGCGTGGCCATATCGGCCAGTTTAAACTGGATGATCTGGTGATTTTTTATCTCTGTGCCAAAGGCTTTTCTTTCTTTGGAATATTTGAGTGACAACTCATAAGCGCCTGAGGCGATGCCCAGCGCCTGCGAGGCGATGCCGATGCGACCACCGGATAGAGTTTTCATTGCGAAATGAAAACCGAAACCATCTTCTCCGATCCGGTTTTCTTTGGGAACAACGACATCGGTAAAATGAATACTATGGGTATCGCTGCCCCGTATGCCTAGTTTATTTTCTTTTGCGCCGACCAATATGCCCGGAGTATTTTTTTCAATGATGAAGGTATTGATGCCCTTGCTGCCTTTGGATGCATCCGTCTGTGCCATCACGAGATAAACGGATGCAGAATTCCCGTTGGTGATCCAGTTTTTTACGCCATTCAGGATATAATGACTGCACTTGTCGATCGCGGTAGTTCTTTGCGAAGTGGCATCACTGCCGGCTTCCGGTTCACTCAGCAGAAAGGCGCCCATATACAATTCACTTTGTTTTTTACCGGCAGCCAGATCGATAAGGTATTTTTCTTTTTGATGAACAGAACCAAAAGACTCCAGTCCCCAGCAAACCAGCGAATTGTTTACACTCATGGCTACCGACACGCTCGAATCGATTTTGCTGATTTCTTCCATTGCCAGCACATAGCTTACGGTATCCATGCCGGCGCCTCCATAATCTGGTGAAACCATCATGCCCATAAATCCAAGATCGGCCAGTTTTAATAATTGTTCCCGGGGTAATTGCTGCTTTTCATCTCTTTCGATGACCCCTGGCAGGCAATCCCGAATCGCAAAGTCCCGGGCCGCCTGCCGGATCGTCAATTGTTCTTCTGAAAATGAAAAGTCCATTGGATAAAAAATACTGTCGCAAAATTAATAGAAATACGCGTAGAAATCGAACAACTGTTTCGTTTTGAGCGCGAAAAGGGTTTGGCTATCTTTAGCCCCTTGAAAAAAAGGATATGGGTAAACAAACACCGGTTATAAAAGTAAGTTCTGAAGTGGGTCGTCTCCGGCGCCTCCTGGTGCATAGCCCCGACAGCGGACTGGGTAAAGTCGTTCCTTCGAAGGCGCAGGACTGGCTGTTCGAAGACATCGTGCATCTGGAAACCATCCGCAGAAAAGAGTATGATTTTTATACGAAGCTGTTATTGTATTTTCTCGATCCTGAAAAAATTGCTGGCAAGCTGGCCCGGATCGATGCGGAAGAAAATAAAAGAAATTTCTATAAACCCGAGCACGCTGATTTTTTTCGCTCCGATAAAGTGGTTGAGCTGCAATGGCTGTTGGCAGAAATCCTAGACGATCTGGAGATTCGTCTCAAACTGGCGGCATCGGTTTGCGCAATTGAAAATTGTTCGTATGAAACACAGAAAGAATTGTTGAATCTGGCACCTATTCAACTGGCTAAAACGTTTATCACCGGAACGCTCAATAATGACCGGATGCTATTTCCACCGATTCCGAATTTTATTTTTACCAGGGATATCGGCATCGTTATAAATGAATTTGTGTTATTAAATAAACCGGCCAAAAAAGCCCGCACGCGGGAAGCGTTGATTGCCAAATATATCTTCTTCAACCATCCGTTGTTTCAGGCCTATCAGGATAATATTCTTGAACTCAATGATGGCTATCATCATTTTTTATTGCCCAAGGAGTCGGACGACCGCAAAGTAACGCTGGAAGGCGGTGATGTGATGGTAGTCAGTAAGGATCATATTCTGATCGGAGTGAGTGAAAGAACGACCATGGAAGCGGCACACCAGGCCATCTCTTTATTATTCGAAAAAAAATATCGTGAAGAAAATCACGGTGGTGAAAATTCCTAAGAAAAGGGATTACATGCATATTGATACTGTGTTCACCCAGATCCGCCGGGATGCCTGGGTGATGCTGGGCGTGTTCTCTAAAAAATCAATGAAACATGAAAATGAAGATCCGGTACAAAGGGCTCTGGAGGGCAATAAAAAAGAGGAGAAACTAAAGATTATTCAGTTCCGCAAAAAAGACATTGAAAATCCCACTTACTTCGATAACCTGGAAGATCTGCTGGTGGATATCAGCAAAGAAGATCTTGATTGCGAAGGGAAAGTGAAATTTATATATTCCGGAAATAATGAATTTCCCTTTGATGCACGCGAACAATGGACAGACTCCTGCAATCTGCTTGCGCTCAAGGAAGGGGTTGTTTTAGGTTACGACCGAAATGATAAAACGATCGAGGCATTTAAAGAAAATGGTTTTGAAGTGATTCATGCCCACGAATTGATCCGTTTACTGGAGGAAGGCATCGTAAAAACCGATCAAATAGAAGATACGCTCATTCTCATGCCCTCCGCGGAACTTTCCCGGGCGCGGGGTGGATTTCATTGCATGAGTATGCCGCTATTGAGAGACGAATTATAATTTTATCATGCAAAACACGTCGAAAATTTTAATGATCCGTCCGTTGCATTTTATTTACAATGCAGAAACAGCCGTCAATAATAGTTTTCAGGTGAAAGGTAATCAGGCAGCCGTCTCCGCCCTGGCCATGCGGGAGTTTGATGCCTTGGTGGAAGTATTGAGAAAACAGGATATAGAAGTCACGGTCGTGGAAGATTCCAGTTTACCCCATACACCGGATTCGATTTTCCCGAATAACTGGATTTCGTTCCATCCCAACGGGGTTTTTTGTCTCTATCCGATGTTCGCACCCAACCGACGAAGTGAACGGAAACCGGAAGTTCTGGACCTGATTGCTACGAAATGGAATTATCGGCATCCAATCGATTTTACTCATTATGAAAAACAAAACATGTTTCTTGAAGGTACCGGCAGTATGGTGCTTGACCGGGACCAGTTCGTCGCCTATGCCGGTATTTCTCCGCGCACGGATCCGGATGTGCTGGACGATTTTTGTGAACGGATGCAGTATCGCCCGGTAACATTTCATGCCACCAATGAAGCCGGACAAGCCATATATCACACCAATGTGATGATGTGTGTGGCCGATCGATACGTAGTAATTTGTATGGATTCTATTTCCGACGCCGCTGAAAAAAAATTAGTAACGGAAGCTATTCTTTTCGGTGGAAAGGAAATCATATCCATCCGGCACGAGCAGATGAATCAATTTGCGGGCAATATGCTGCAATTAGAAAACAGCCGGAAGGAAAAGATACTGGTGATGTCCAGCGCAGCCTATCATGCATTGGATTCAGGACAAATTGAAAAGCTGACTGGATATAATCGGATTGTACATTCTTCGTTGGAAAATATCGAATCCAACGGAGGAGGGAGCGCCCGCTGTATGATTGCCGAAATACATTTATAAAACGGGAGACTGAATTAACCGCATTACCCGATGTGGATTCAAATCAAAAGCTTATTTTTGGAACTTGTGTCGGAAAGATTGAATGATTTCAATAATTATTGCCATTTAATTGAAACCGATTCAACAAATACAACCCTTTTTTAATTAATGCAACAAAAAGTTTCAAAAATCGGCGTACTCACTTCCGGCGGTGACTCACCGGGAATGAATGCCGCTGTTCGCGCCGTGGTTCGTACCGGTATTTACAATGGACTGGAAGTCTTTGGCGTCATGCGCGGTTACAGCGGAATTATAGAAAACGATATTATTCCCCTGCATTCCCGCAGTGTAGCCAATATCATTCAACGTGGCGGAACCATTTTAAAAACGGCCCGCTGTAAGGAGTTTTTTGAATACGAAGGAAGAGTTCGTGCTCATTCGAATCTTAAAAAGCTCGGCATCAACGGTCTCAT
>JAYWCS010000024.1:0-2357 GCA_043780315.1 Bacteroidota bacterium
GGACAATTCCAATCAAGCCACGACCAGCTACCCTGCTAGCGGGTTTTTTGATCAGATGAATGCCCTGGATCTCAGTACCGGATTAGGTAAGTTTAATAGTGGCTTTACCATCACTTCTACCAACCTGACTATTCCCGGAACCGGGGCTGGTAGTAGCGGCGGATTGATTCCATTCAATACCCGCCGGCAAAACCAGCGGGGCGGCCTGCTCTTATTAAATGGTATCGTATACGTGTCGTTTGCCGGGCATTGTGACATGGATAATTATCACGGATGGGTATTGGGATTTGATGCTACAGATGTTACCAATATTAAAATTAAATATGTTACAACCCCCAATGATGGTCGCGGTGGCATCTGGATGAGTGGGGCAGGTATTGCAACGGACGGAACAAATTTATTTTTCGGTACGGGAAATTCCGATGACGCCAGTGCAGCGACCAGCGCCGGAAATGTGGGTACCGGGGTAGTAAAAGCAACGCCGAATTTAATAACAGGATCCCTCGACAATGTGTCGTGGTTGCATCGTACAACCTATAGCCAAGACGATGCACTCGATCTGGATTTTGGAACCGGCGTCGTACTGATTCCGAATACCAATCTGATGGTCTCGGCACATAAAAGTGGAAATATGTATCTGTTCAAACAAAATGGAGCCACTGGAACGTATGATGAGAATTCCCCCAATGTGCTCGACACGCGCGATATGGGTGGCAGTCAGGCAATGAGCCATTCTTCTATCGCGTATTTTGGTGGAAGTTCAACCCACTATGTATACACTTTTTCTGAATATTCACCATTAACCGCCTTCCCGGTTAATGCGGCGAGTCTCGGTACTGCCAGTACATCAACAATTCCAACGAACGTCGGCGAATCGGGAGGATATCTCTCTGTGAGTTCAAATGGCTCAGATCCATCCAGTGCAATAATTTGGGTTACCCATGCAACCGGAAACAACAACGCCAATCTCGGAACCGTTCCCGGCACGATGCATGCCGTCAATGCGACCAATCTGCAACAGGAATTATGGAATTCCGACGCAAATCCACTGGATCAACTGGGGTTTTTTGCAAAAATGAGTCCGGCGACCGTGGCCAATGGGAAAGTCTATGTACCTACTTTTTCAAATACCCTGAATGTGTATGGATTACTCTCGGGAAATTCGCGTTGTGTAAACAATGCGGCTTTAACCGGAACAGCCAGTTCCAACGCGCCGCCCAGTCCGCCAAGCACACCAGATCAGGCCATTGATGGAAATCCAACGCCCCCCGGCAACAATGTCACAACTCATTGGTATGGGAGCGGGACGGCTTCCGTCGCCAATCCAATCTGGCTGCAGGTTGATTTGGGAAGTCGTTATGATGTTTGCCGGGTTGAGCTTTTATGGAATAGCTTGAGTGGGGGCCTATATGATTATGCCGTTAATTTTACGGTAGACATTTCGGATGATGGCACGAACTGGACATCAATCAATACGGTGACCGGAAATTCTTTTGCCACGGTTCCCTTACTGAATGTTTATAACGAAAATACGACTGGCCGGTATCTGCGGGTTAACATTACACAGGGTGGAAATAACGGCACGGCTATTCAGGAATTCAGGATTTTCGGTACCATCGCAAATAGTTGTCCGTCGCCGGTAGTGGGAAACATGACGGCCACCAACGTTACCCAGAATTCCGCCACCCTAAACTGGAACCGTGTGGCGGGTATTAATAATTACATCGTACAATATAAACCGTCTACGATCAGTAGTTATATTACCCGACATGTAGCGGATGCGACCACCAGCTCGACCTTGAGCCTCAGTATTGGCGCCCTCACCTGTGGGTTCAGTTATGGTTTCCAGATACAGGCTGATTGCGGCAGCGGTTCATTGAGTAATCAGGCAGTAGCAAGTCCCTTTTATATGCAAAGCTGTTCATCCCCCTGTTCGAACTTAACCCGTTTCAGTCACGGGGATATGGGGGATATCACGCTGGCGGGAATGACCTGTTACAGTGGTTCCACCTGGACGATTCAGGGCGAGGGCGCCGGCATAGGCGGTACATCAGATCAGTTTCAAATTAATTATACGGGTCTGGCCGTTGACGAAGAATACATCATGCGCATCGCTTCCCAGGACAACGTAAATGGACAGAACCAGGCCGTTATTATGATGCGGGAGGATTTGACGGATATCGGACGTTACATAGCGGTTGGTAAAACAGGCAATGGTAATCTGCTGCTGATCTATCGCAATGCCGTCGGCGGAACGTCCGTCACCAGCAGTGCAGTCAATACGGGAGGCGCAAATTATTTTCGGATCGTAAAAGCCGGCACAACGTATAGTGCGTATTATGGGAATTTGGTTACGG
>JAYWCS010000025.1:0-29493 GCA_043780315.1 Bacteroidota bacterium
TATTGGCCAGGAACTCGCTCTTGGTTCGGTTTGCCGTTTCTGCCAGCACCTTCGCAAGGATGAGTTCATCTTCTGTTTTTTTTCTTTGAATGGCAGCACTTACGGAAGAAGCAAACGACTGCAGAATGGAAAACTCCCCGTCCGTCCATTCTTTTTCCTTGGTGAATTCATCAAATCCTACAAAACCCCAAAAGAAATTGTTGATATATATTGGAATGGCCAGACTGGCTTCCACATCCTGTATTTCAAAAATACGCAACAGCCGTTCGTCGGTTTCCTTCCATCGATAGCTTACAAACGGACGACGGTCAATCATCGGTTGTACAATAGGCTCAATCGATGTAAATGGAAGATTTTTCATCCTTTTATCCTCGAGCCGGGAAGTGTGCAGGCCCGCATTCCACTCATGGGTGATGCCGGTAAACCATTCGCCGGAATTTTCATCCACCGTGTTTTTAAAAACATACACCCGGTCGACCAGCGTCTTCGTTCCTAGAATTTCGATGCCAGATGAAACGGCCTGATTCAAATCGGCATTACTCAACAACAAGTGCGTTGCCTGCGAAACAGCGTATAACAGCTGATCTTTCTTTTTTAATTTATCCTGCGCAATGCGCTGACCGGTAATATTTCTGGATGTACAAATCAGTTTAATCACTTCATTTTGGTCCACAATCGGTTTGATGATTGTTTCAAGCCACAAATACATTTTATCTTTTTTACAAACCCGGTAGCGAATAATCAGTGATTCTCCGTGACGTACACCGAGATGTCTTCCCGGTTTAAAAAATTTATGGCGGTCGTCCGGATGCACATATTCCAGAACGGATGTTCCGATTACTTCTTCCACTTCATAACCAAGCACATGGGTAATAGAAGGAGAAAGATACCAGATCGTTCCATCGGCGGCATGGACACTGATGATATCCTGTGAATTCTCTGCCAGCAGCCGGAATTTTTGTTCGCTGTTGACCAAGGCATTTTCAGACTCTTTCTGGGCGGTGATATCCTGGGCAATACCAAAACATCCATTCATATCTACCACCTTCCCCTTCAGAAATAAATATCGCATCCAACCATGGCCGGTGATAACCCGAAAAGAAAAAGAAGATTCAAACCCCAAGCGATCGCGCTGAATAAATATCTCTCCGAAGGCATCTTTCGCCGTTCCATAATCTTCGGGAACAACATATTCTTCAATGAAGTCATGCAGCAACATTTTTACAGTATGATTCTTCTCCAAAACCAGCAATTCCTTCAATTCATTTCCCAGGTTGATTTCCTGTGTTTCAAAATCAATTTTCCAGGAGCCCATGTGCGCGTAGGTCATCGCATAAGAAAGAGTTTGAATGGCATCCTCTTTTAATGGAAGCAGGGAATCGAGTTGTTGTTTTTCTCTCTGCAATTCATTTTTTGCATTTTGCAGATCCCGGAAATTAATTTCCCCTTTTTTGAAAGCCGGTTCCAGCACCAGAATAATCAAACAAATGATGGCCAGGAACAGGGATACAAACTTGCCCACTTCAATGGCAGCAGATTCTGCATTTTTTTCATTCAGGATCAGCGTAAACTGATTGGTAATAGCCCGCATCAGCGGTAGAAATTTCTTTTCACTTTCCATCAACTGATGCAAATAAATACGCTTGTTGATTTGCAAAATCAGTGAATCTTCCTGAACCACGCCCCGCCCGATATTCTGAATACTTTCATAGTAGGGATTGATATAGGAAAACAGAATACGTATTTTGAATTCTTGTGCCGGAAGCGGCATCTTCGATTGGCCAATCCGGCGCTGTAATTGCTCCTGCTGGGTTTTAAAAATCTCCAGAGTCGCGGCGAGGCTATCTCTGATTTGAAGCGTTTCTGCATTGCCGTAGAGTCCGCCGGCAATAATGGCGACTTGTTTGGCAATCACCTGACTCAGGGTCTGCTGACGTCCGGCAATCGATCTGTCACTGATAATCTCTTCATTTTCTGCAGACTTCTTGTTCACCAGATAATACGCAAAGAAATTGCACAGTAAAATCGTAGCAAAAAGAATAATAGATATGCGAACTAGATTGCGGAAAGGGCTCTGCATAGAAAAGAATTACCCTCTTAAACGCAGAAAATAGTATTTTAACTTGTAACGGAGTGAAAAAATAAACCCTTAGACGCCACAGGCGACTGTTACGCAAAAATCAATAATCAATCACCTGCTCTTCCATAAATGAGGGCAATTCCCGAAACTCGTATTGCTGATTGCGCAACTGAGGGGTAAAACCCGCTTCCCGAATGGCATTTTGTATGGTTTTACTGGTGAAACGGTGCGGGGCACCGGCAGCACTAACCACATTTTCTTCCAACATAATACTACCGAAATCGTTGGCTCCCGCGCGCAGACAGATCTGGGCGGTTTCCTTCCCGACCGTAAGCCAGGATGCCTGAATATTCTTCACATTCGGCAACATGATGCGGCTCATGGCAATCATACGGATATATTCTTCCGGAGTTGTCAGATTATGCACTCCCCGGATACGGGCCAGTAAAGTGTCCGCATCCTGGAAGGTCCAGGGTATAAAAGCCAGAAAACCATTGGCTTGTGCGGGTTTCATTGTTTGTACTTCGCGGATGCGCACCAAGTGCTCGAATCTTTCTTCAATCGTCTCCACATGTCCAAACATCATGGTGGCAGAAGTGGTAATTCCCTGCTGGTGAGCTTCCCGCATAATATCCAGCCATTCCTGTGCTCCGCATTTTCCCTTACTCACCAGGCGACGCACGCGGTCGACCAGAATTTCTGCGCCGGCACCCGGAAGCGAATCCATCCCGGCTGCGCGTAAGGCCATAATAACTTCTTTGTGTGATTTCTTCTCCAGCTTACAGATATGAGCGATCTCCGGTGGACCGAGTGTATGTAATTTCAAGTGCGGATATCTCGACTTCAGTTCACTGAATAAATCGGTATAGAAACTCAATCCGAGTTTCGGATGATGGCCCCCCTGTAGCAGAAGCTGATCGCCACCCCAGCGAAATGTTTCTTCAATTTTCCTAATGTATGTATCGATATCCGTTATGTAGGCATCGGCATGGCCTGGAATCCGGTAGAAATTACAAAACTTACAGTTGGCAATACAAACGTTGGTGGTATTGACATTGCGGTCGATCTGCCAGGTCACTTTTCCATGCGGTACCTGTTTTTGCCGGAGCTGATCGGCGATATACATGAGTTCTGCTAGCGGTGCTTCATTGAAAAGTACCGCCCCTTCCTCTACGGTCAGAAATTCAAAATTCAGGGCTTTCGCATACAAATTCGACAAATTCATCTTCGCGTTCTTTATAGATTCTGCAAATTTATGACAGGAGTTTTTCAATTCAGTAATTATATAATCGGGGAACAGGACAATAAAAAATGCCGTAGATTTATAAGAATGCGGTAACCGGTAACGGTGCGTCGAACGGCTTGCTTATCTGAAATGAAAATGAACCTCCCAGCCAGTCTGTCTTACCCAATTTCCCTCTACCGGAAGTTTTTCATCAATAGCCTTTTATTGATCTGCCTGGTAAATCAGCTTCACGCCCAAAAAATACCCCCCGGACCGCGTGCCCAGCTCGTAGCACAGGTACCGTTCACTACATTTACCGGGGGAGTGGTTGTCATCCGGGCCGTCCTGCAAGGTTATCCCGACACGTTAAACTTCATCATGGATACGGGAAGCGGAGGCATTTCGCTTGATTCAACTACGTGTATCCGCCTGAATATCACGCCCGTACAATCGGACAAGCTGATCATGGGTATCGGCGGAATCCGCAAAGTGAAGTTTGTGAGTAACCAATCCATTACCATCGGAAGTTTAAAAGTTGACAGTCTCAATTTTCATGTCAGCGATTATGATGTGTTGAGCAGTGTATACGGTGACCGGATCGATGGCATTATCGGCTATAGTTTCTTCACCCGCTATATCGTAAAAATCGATTACGACAGCAACCAGATGTATGTTTATACCAAAGGGCATTTTAAGTACCCAAAGGGAGGCTTTACGCTCAGGCCCTCTGTGGTGAGTCTGCCGATACTGCCTGCAATGATCCGGGACAACCGCGAAGTGGACTGCCGTTTCTATTTTGATACCGGCGCGGGGCTTTGCATCTTGCTTTCTTCTGAATTTTTGAATGATAGCAATCTACTGAACAAGGATAGAAAACCTGTACCCACCCAGGCGCATGGTATGGGCGGAAAGGCAAATATGCAATTGACCACTATGAAGGAATTCAAATTGGGCGCCTATCGGTTCCGGAATATTCCCGTTCACATTTTCAACGATGAATACAATATTACGTCCTACCCGTTTCTGGCGGGCCTGATTGGCAATGATATTTTGCGCAGGTTTAATATCGTGCTCAATTACGAAAAAAGGATATTTTATTTAATACCCAATTCACATTTTCGGGAACCCTTTGATTATTCTTATACCGGTCTCGGTTTGTACTGGGTAGACGGCGAAATACGGATCGGGGATGTAATGAAAGATTCCCCTGCAGAAAAAGCCGGCTTTCAGGTAGACGATATTGTGATTGGCGTGAATGGAAATATGTCGCAAAATCTCCAACTCTATAAATCGTTACTTCAAAACACAGGTGAAAAAGTGACGGTCGTCGTCAGCCGGCCCGGCGGCCTGCAGGAGCTGAATATCAAAGTAAAAAGCATCCTCTGAATTCTTTCATTTTCGGTTATTCAAGTCTTACTAACTTGCACTTCTTTTGACAAGAATCTGAAAGTTTTATTCCATGCAAATTGAATTTAAAAAGTTTACGCTCAGCAACGGTCTGTGTTTTATTGTACATGAAGACCATTCCACTCCCATGGCGGTACTCAATGTGTTATATGATGTAGGGGCCCGTGATGAAGATCCGGAAAGAACGGGATTCGCGCACT
Source organism: Bacteroidota bacterium (assembly GCA_043780315.1). Taxonomy (GTDB): domain Bacteria; phylum Bacteroidota; class Bacteroidia; order Chitinophagales; family Chitinophagaceae; genus Puia. Next base: position 4,913 of record JAYWCS010000025.1, read on the forward strand.
TATTTGAACATTTGATGTTCGGCGGGTCGATGAATATCAAAGACTTTGAATCTCCCCTGCTGATGGCCGGCGGAGAAAATAATGCCTTTACCACAAACGACCTGACCAATTATTATATACAGCTGCCGGCAGAAAATATAGAAACCGCCTGCTGGCTGGAAAGTGACCGCATGCTGTCCCTGGCTTTCAGTGAAAAAAGTCTGGATGTACAACGTAAAGTGGTTTGTGAAGAATTTAAAGAACACTATATCAACCGTCCTTACGGGGATGTGGCTTTTAAATTACGCGAACTCGCCTATAAAAAACATCCTTATCGCTGGATGACCATCGGACAGGAGCTGGCACATATAGAAAATGCGAAACTGGCAGACGTGAAAGGTTTCTTTTATAAACATTATAATCCCGCGAATGCCATTGTGGTCATGGCGGGAAATATTGAAACAGATAAGGCCGTTGCGCTCGCAGAAAAATGGTTTGGCTCCATACCGGCCGGACAAAAATATATTCGTCATATTTCCATGGAACCCAAGCAGAACGCGGCTCAGGTAATGGAAATAAAAGCGGACGTACCATTGGATGCCCTGTACAAAGCTTTTCATGTGGGATCCAGAACAGACCCCTCTTATTATGCTATGGACCTGATTGGCGAATTGCTTGGCGGCGGCGGCTCCTCCAGGTTGTTTCAAACCCTCGTAAAAGAAAAAAAATTATTCAGCAATATCGAATGTTATCATTTCGGATCCTCCGATCCCGGACTGCTGCTAATAGAAGGAAAGCTGATCAAAGGAACTTCTATGAAGTCGGCCGACGACGCCATTCGCGAAGAGCTCGATAAATTAAACAGCGGGCTGATTGAAGAAAAAGAACTGATGAAAGTGAAGAATAAAACGGAGTCTGCCATCCTGTTTGAAGACATGAGCCTGATGAACCGGGCTTCCAACCTGGCGATGTATGAATTGATGGGAGATGCCGGTTTGATGAATACGGAACTGGATAAATATCTGGAAGTGGGTACAAAGGAAATCCGCGACCTCAGCCGTTCTATTTTTGAAGAAAAAAACAGTAACAGCCTGTTTTATTACAGTAATAATTAACTTTTGAATTTCTACCTATGTTGAATCGCAAAACGGTGCCTGAAATAATCGACGCCGTAAAATTTCAGCTGACGCTACCGCCCTACCGGAAAATTACCCTGCGCAATGGCGTGGATGTTTATCTGGTCAATATGGGGACCGTTGATACCCTGATGATGAATGTCGTTTTTAATGCCGGGAATTGTTTCGAGGAACAAAACCTCGTGGCGCCCGCTACCAATTTCATGCTGAAAAATGGCACCCGTTCAAAGAACGCCTATGAAATAAATGAATATTTCGAATATTACGGAGCCTATCTGAACCGATCGGCCAGTCATGAAACCGCGGAATTGAATTTGCATTGTATGAAAAAACATTTCGGCGAACTTCTGCCGGTGGTTTCTGAACTCATTGCCGATTCCATTTTCCCCGAAGATGAACTCGAAATCTATAAGAAGAATATGCAGCAGCGCCTGCAGGTGAATCTGCGTAAAAATGATTTCATCGCCGGGCGACTGATCGACACCTATCTCTACGGACCAACCCATCCTTATGGCCGGTTTAGTTCGATCGCTGATTATACTGCTTTACATATCGATGCGGTCAAAGACTTTTATAAAAAAAATTACCAGTCCGGGCGCTGTATCATTTTTATTGCCGGCCCGTTGCCGGAAGGCATTGAATTGTTGGTCGAAAAAAATTTTGGAAACCTGCAGATAGGTAATTCCTCAAAAAAAGATTTGCCGGTTGCTCCCATTCTTCCGGAAAAAGAAAAAAAATACCGTGTTACCAATGATCCCGACGGGGTGCAGGGCGCCATTCGCATAGCGCGCAATTTTCCTAACCGGCATCACCCCGACTTTCAGAAAATGCAGGTGCTGAATAATATATTTGGTGGTTTTTTCGGCTCCCGGCTGATGGCCAATATCCGCGAAGACAAAGGATATACCTATGGCATTCATAGTTATCTCACCAATCTGACCCAGGAAAGTAATCTGATGATCTCCACAGAAGCCGGAAAAGAAGTGACAGAAGAAACGATACAGGAAGTGTATCTGGAAATGAAAAGGCTGCGGGAGGAACTTATTCCGGAAAAAGAATTAAAAACGACGCGTAATTTTTTGATCGGGACATTGCTGGGTGATCTGGATGGTCCTTTTCAGGTGGCCGGACGCTGGAAAAGCCTGATTTTAAACGACCTGACGGAAGACTATTTTTACAATGGCATCGAAAATATTAAGAAAATCAAACCGGCAGAGTTACAGGAACTGGCCAATAAATACCTGAATCCGGCTGATTTTTATGAACTCGCCGTGTTTTAAAGTGGCCAATTCATTATTTTCACTGAAAAAAAATATGCAGTTATGAATATCATTTTAAGAATTATCATTTCTGCCATAGTCGCCTTTGGTTTGTCCTATATATTAAGTGGTATACATATACATTCCTTTGTTACAGCCCTGATGCTGGCCGTCGCCCTTGGACTGCTTAATCTGATCGTCAAACCGATACTGGTTATTCTCACCTTACCCATCACAATTTTTACTTTCGGGTTATTCTTATTTGTCATTAACGCGCTGATTATTTTACTGGCCGCAAAATTCGTGGATGGTTTCCGCGTGGATGGATTCTGGTGGGCCATGCTCTTTAGTCTCCTGCTTTCTATACTGACTTCTTTTTTATATAGAAAGTCGACTGAAAACTGATCGCCAACGACCTTGTATTCGGCTGCATTTCTTTTTTAATAATGGATTATGCAATTTGACCGCAAAGATTATTCGGATGCACGATTGTTAGCGTTATACCGCACCCTGCTTCTCCCGCGATTAACAGAAGAAAAAATGCTGGTCCTCCTGCGCCAGGGAAGGATCAGTAAATGGTTTAGCGGGATCGGTCAGGAAGCCATCTCAGCGGGCGTTGTGTCTGCTCTTTCGCCAGACGAATGGATCATGCCCCTGCACCGAAACCTCGGCATCTTTACAGGTCGTCATATTCCCTTACAGAAACTCTTCCTGCAATGGCAGGGTAGCCCGGAAGGCTTCAGCAAGGGCCGTGAAAGAAGTTTTCATTTCGGCTCCCGGGAGCATCATATCTGTGGAATGATCTCTCACCTGGGACCGCAGCTGGCAGTCGCTGATGGAACAGCGCTGGCCCATGCCCTCCGGAAAGAACAAAAAGTTTCCGTCGCTTTTACGGGTGAAGGCGGGACCAGCGAAGGTGATTTTCATGAAGCCCTCAATCTGGCAGCTGTATGGCAACTGCCGGTGATTTTTATTATTGAAAATAACGGATATGGTCTCAGTACCCCGGTTTCTGAGCAGTATCGCTGTCAACAGCTCGTCGATAAGGGCAAAGGTTATGGGATGGACGCCGTGCAAATTGATGGGAATAATATCTTAACGGTCTATGATACGATTCGGGGGGTGCGGGATTTTTGTTTGAAGGAACAAAAACCCTACCTCGTGGAATGCATGACTTTTCGCATGCGCGGACATGAAGAAGCGAGCGGGACCAAATATGTTCCGGCGGAATTATTTGAGCAATGGGGCAAAAAAGATCCGGTTTTCTGCTACGAAGACTACCTCGTACAGCTTGGATTACTCAACGATGAAAAAATAAAAGATATTCGAAACGAATTCCGGATACTGATCGAAGAAAGTATCGTTGTAAGTAAAAATCCGATCTACGTGGATAGGGCGCTGGAAATAAAAGACATGTATGCGGATGTGCTGGAAGGCAATGACAGCAGGGGTTTGGAGCCGGTTGGAATTGAAACGGCGCCGGTAAAAAGAATGGTGGATGGTATCCGAGAAGCGCTATGGCAAAGCATGGAAGTATTTAATAACCTCATTCTAGTGGGACAGGATATTGCAGAGTATGGTGGTGCTTTTAAAATCACCGAAGGATTTCTGGAAAAGTTTGGCAAAGAACGGGTTCGGAATACGCCCCTCTGTGAAAGCGCGATTGTAGGTGCGTCACTCGGCCTATCGCTGGAAGGGTTTAAGTCGGTCGTGGAAATGCAATTCGCCGATTTTGCAGCGGTCGCCTTTAACCAGATTGTAAATAATCTCGCTAAAATTCATTACCGATGGGGGCAATCGGCCGATGTCGTGATCCGCATGCCCACCGGCGCCGGCATCGGTGCAGGACCTTTTCATTCCCAGAGTAACGAAGCCTGGTTTACCCATGTGCCCGGATTGAAAGTCGTTTATCCCTCCACCGCAGCAGATGCAAAAGGACTGCTGATCGCCGCGATCCGCGATCCCAATCCGGTATTATTTTTCGAGCATAAAGCACTCTATCGAAGTATCAGCGGACCGCTACCGGAAAACTATTATGCCATTGAAATCGGGAAAGCCAACTGCATTCGGGAGGGGTCGGACCTGAGCATTATAACCTATGGAGCCGGTGTACATTGGGCATTGGGATTGGCTGAAAAAAAACCGGGACTCTCTGTTTATATCCTTGACCTGAGAACGCTTCTTCCGCTCGACTATGAAGCCATCCGCGAAGCCGTAGCAAAAACAGGAAAAGTGATTGTACTTCATGAGGATAGTCTGACGGGCGGAGTCGGCGCTGAAATCAGCGCCTGGATCGGAGAACATTGTTTTGAATTATTGGATGCCCCGGTATTAAGATGCGCGTCCCTGGATACCGCCATTCCGTTTAATCTGGATCTGGAAAAAAATTTTCTTGCGAACGCGCGGCTTGTTGAAACGGTGGAAAAAATGCTTGCCTTTTAGTAAACATTTTTTAATTCAACCAATATGGATCTGGAGTATATCAGAAGATTTTGTCTCGAAAAAAAATTAGCGACGGAGTCTTTTCCATTCGGACCAACTACACTCGTATTTAAAGTAAGCGGCAAAATATTTTTCCTAACAGATATTGATAGCCGGCCCTTGCGATTTAATGTAAAGTGTGACCCGGAAAAAGCAGAAATGCTCAGAGAAGAATTCAGCTCGGTGATTCCCGCTTTTCATATGAATAAAAAACACTGGAATACAATTATTTTAAACGGTCAGCTGCCGGGAAAACAGATATTGGAAATGATCAATGATTCTTATGCGCTGGTAATAAAATCGCTGCCCCTGAAAGAAAGAAAACACTTTTTTCTATAGACTTTAAATATAATAGTGGTTCCGTTCGATCTCTTGTTTCACCGAATCCGGCACGAGGTAACGGATGGATTTTCCTTCTTTCAAAATATTACGAAGATGGGTAGCGGAAATTTGCAAGAGAGGCGCATCCAGAATTTGTGTTCTCGCATTAGGAAAAACCGGAATGTCTTCGAATCCGGCACGGATGTAAATATAAAAATCAGTATTTTTTAATAACTGTTCATAGTTTTTCCATTTCGGAAGATTTTGATACCCATCACTTCCCATGACGATTGAAAATACATGTTGCGGATATTTTTCTCCCAGATAGGTAAGCGTATCAATGGTGTACGAAGGCCGGGGAAGTTTGAATTCTATATCGGATGCCCGCAGATGATTTTCTCCGTCGATCGCAGACCGGATCAGGTGTATTCGGTGATATTCGTTTAATAATCCGGCAGCGGGTTTCAATGGATTTTGTGGTGAAACAACAAACCATACCTGGTCGAGTGCCGTGGATTGCACCACATGATTGGCGATGATCAGATGACCATGATGAATTGGATTAAAGGAGCCAAAATACAATCCAATTTTCATGTAATATATTGAATATCAATTATTTATGTAAGTTATGCAGGAATGGGATCTACGAAAATATTGTCTGCTTCGTCCAACCGCAGACTCAATTGATACCCGGCGACGGCGATCGATATCGGATCTCCGAGCGGGGCGATTTTCTCGACTTTAATAATTTCTCCCGGCACACAACCCATTTCCATGAGTTTTAGAAATACGTCGTTTTTTTCAAATGAATGTATTCTTGCCCTTGCTCCTGTTCTTAATTCGGAAAGTCTTTTCATATTGAGAACAAAAGTAGTTTTGTTGCTTCAATTGGCTTTACGATTTTTGGAAATGACATGGCATCAATAAACCGCATCATACAGTTACATTTCTTGACTCCCTGCAGTCTGTCGTCCCGCGGAGCGCTGAAGGCTTTTCTGATTCACCTTTTCAAAAAGCAGCAGCAGCCGCTGTCCTCGCTGACGATTATCTTTTGTAACGACAAATACATGCTAAGGCTAAACAGACAGTTTCTGCACCATGATACTTATACCGATATCCTTAGTTTTCCACTGTCAGAACCCGGACAGCCACTAGAAGCTGAAATCTATATCAGCATTGAACGGGTTCGGGAAAATGCCATCCGGGAAAAAGTGTCTTTTAAGCAGGAGCTTCACCGCGTTATTTTCCATGGCGCGTTGCACTTTTGTGGGTTTAAGGATAAACACAAGCTGGATATCAAACGGATGCGCGTCATGGAAGACAAATCCCTAAAGACATATTTTTCAAAAAATCAAGGGTGAGTGAATGCTTGTTTTCTTTCCGCCGATACTTTGCGCTGGTTTCACGTGGAACATCCTAGTAGATAGTAAATAATGCCCGACTGTAGGTCCCCGTGTTCCACGTGGAACATTGTAACAAGCCGCCGCAACGTTCTTGGTTTTAGCCTTTAAGCTTAATTTGCAGCATGTTTTCAAATTACGATCTGATTGTGGTGGGTGCGGGGCACGCGGGTTGCGAAGCGGCCGCCGCGGCTGCGAACATGGGCTCAAAAGTTCTTTTGATTACCATGAACCTTCAAACCATCGCCCAGATGAGTTGCAATCCGGCAATGGGTGGCGTTGCAAAAGGTCAAATTGTTCGGGAAATCGATGCAATGGGAGGTTATTCCGGCGTCGTAACCGACAAAAGCATGATCCAATTCCGCATGTTGAATAAGTCTAAGGGACCTGCAATGTGGAGCCCCCGGGCGCAAAGTGATCGCATGATGTTTGCGGCGACCTGGCGGGAAATGCTGGAAAATACCCCCAACGTTTCATTCTACCAGGATATGGTCAACGGTTTGATCATTGAAGGTGGCCTCGTAAAAGGCGTCACAACCGGCATGGGCAATCGCATTTTTTCCAAAGCTGTTGTGCTGACCAACGGGACATTTCTGAATGGAATCATACATATCGGCGAGAGACAATTCGGCGGCGGCCGAATGGCCGAGAAAGCGGCTACCGGTATCACCGAGCAGCTCGTCAGTCAAGGCTTTGAATCGAGCCGTCTAAAAACCGGTACCCCGCCAAGAATTGACGGCAGAAGCCTGGACTACACCAAAATGGAAGAACAAAAAGGAGATGAACATCCGGTTGGATTTTCCTATCTCGACATCCCGCTTCCGAAACAACAACGAAGCTGCTGGATCACCTACACTAATCCCACCGTTCACGAAATACTGAAAACAGGATTCGACAGAAGCCCCCTGTTTGCGGGAAGAATAGACGGGATCGGACCAAGATATTGCCCGAGCATCGAAGACAAACTCAATCGGTTTGCAGATAAGGAAAGACACCAGCTCTTCATCGAGCCGGAAGGTTGGAACACGGTGGAAATTTATGTAAACGGCTTTAGCACTTCTCTGCCAGAAGACGTTCAATACGAAGCTCTTCGTAATATCCCGGGCTTTTCTAATTTTAAAGCCTTCAGGCCGGGCTATGCCATTGAATACGACTATTTTCCACCTACCCAGCTCAAACACAGTCTGGAGACTAAAATAGTCTCTAATCTCTTTCTTGCTGGTCAGATAAACGGTACCACTGGGTATGAAGAGGCGGCCTGCCAAGGCCTAATGGCTGGCATCAACGCCCATCAGAAAATCAAATTTCTTGAGCCTATTACCCTTTCCCGTAGTGAAGCCTACATTGGGGTGCTAATCGACGACCTGATCAGCAAAGGGACCGAAGAACCCTATAGAATGTTCACTTCCCGGGCTGAATTCCGCACTTTATTGCGTCAGGACAATGCCGATATCCGCCTGACTGAAAAGAGCAATGCATTCGGATTGGCTTCAAACGAGCGACTGGATACAGTCAATCGCAAGAAAAATGAGGTTAGCCGCATTACGCAAATACTTCAGAATTTCTCCATTGATCCGAAAGAAGCCGAGGCATTTCTGAGTGTAAAAAATCTTTCACCAATGGTTCAAAAGCAAAAAGCCTCTTCCCTGCTTTTAAGGCCCAACCTGGACCTTTTGACGATGCGCGATGGGATTCCTGCATTATTCGAAAAACTGCGGGAATTCGGCTCCCATGCCCTCGAGCAGGCAGAAATACAGCTGAAGTACGAGGTATATATAAAAAAAGAAAAGGAACTGGTAACCCGCATTGCCCAACTTGAACAATTATCCATTCCGGAAACTTTTGATTACGACCGCTTGTCGGCGCTTTCAACGGAAGCGCTTGTTAAATTCAAAAAGATAAAGCCCCGCACATTGGGTCAGGCCAGTCGCATCAGCGGAGTGAATCCAACTGATATTCAGATTCTGATGGTGTATATGGGCAGGTAATTTAAATACAATCCATCATCGTTGGTTCTTTCAATTACAAACCATACCTGGCACTGATCTCCAGCATTCTTTCGATGGGTTTTCTGGCAGCGAACAAGAGATCCTCAGACATTTGCACTTCCGGCGTTTCGTATTCCATACAGAGATATAGTTTCTCGAGCGTATTCAGCTTCATGTAGGGACATTCATTACAGGCGCAATGATTATCCGGTGGTCCCGGAATAAATATTTTATCCGGAGACGACAATTGCATCTGATGCAGGATCCCCGCCTCCGTTCCGACAATAAATTCTTTGGCCGGACTGGTCTGCGTATATTTTAGCAAAGCCGTTGTAGAACCAATGAAATCAGCCATTCTAAGAACGGGTTCTTCGCATTCCGGATGGGCAATAAATTTTGCTTGCGGATACCTGACTTGTAATGCAGCAATTTTTTGAACGCTGAAAATCTCATGCACTATACAAGCCCCATTCCACAGTAACATATCGCGGCCAGTTTTCTTTCTCAGATAAGCACCCAGATTTTTATCCGGCGCGAAGATGATCTGCTGGTCCATGGGTAGACTTTCTATAATTTTTTCTGCATTGGAAGATGTGCATATGATATCACTTAACCCTTTTATTTCTGCTGTGCAGTTAATATAGGAAATTACCAAATGCTCAGGGTTTTTCTGACGGAAAGCGCGGAAAAGCTCGGTAGGAGCAGAATCAGCCAGTGAGCAACCCGCTTTTAAGTCCGGTAACAAAACCTTTTTATCCGGATTCAATATTTTCGCCGTTTCTGCCATAAAATGAACGCCCGCAAAAACGATGATATCAGCCTGTGTACGCGCGGCCTCCTGGGCCAATCCAAGGCTGTCGCCTATAAAATCAGCCATATCCTGTATATCTGCGTCCTGATAATAATGGGCGAGCAAGACGGCATTCTTCTCCTTTTTTAGGCGTTTGATCTCCGCAAACAGATCTAACCCCGGATTCACAGGGATATCCAGGAAACCCTTTTGGTCAACCTGCATTTTTGCTTCTTCGATGTTCATAACTGTCATAATATATACTAATACATTATTTATATAAATAGATCTATTACTATTATAAGGGTGATTATGTGGAAAACCATCTCAATCCAGATCAGTTTTAGCTAATATTTATTTTTATACACTGGTTTTAACACTTCCTGCACATAACAAAGCACGTTCCAACAGGGTCTTTCAGCGATATACACACTTCATCCGTTCAATCCGGGTCTGCAAAAATAGTTAGTAACCATTTTATTATTAAAACCAGCATAACTGGCCCTTTGTTCACCCACGGATTCTCAAAAAGCTGTTTTCACTATTCTATTCCCAATTCCTTCACAGAAAAACTTCGTTAGAAAGGGTGTTTTTCCACCACAAAAACCGGTTATGCCCGAACGCATGTGCAAGAACGTTCCACTGATACGTGTTTGTTTCACGCTTTTTTCTACGTTCCGACACCCTCTTCCATTTCCTTTACAAAATAATGCCATTAAAATGAATGTCGGTGCGTGTTTGCATGTTTTGCACAATTTGTTCATATCCATTTTTCCTCTATTTTTGCCTCCTTAAAAAAAACCGATAATATATATATGTCTATCATCCAGAAAATAAGAGACAAAGCGGCCTGGTTAGTGTTTGGACTGATTGCAGTGAGTCTGATTGGATTTCTTCTGATGGATGCATCTGTTGGCGGACGGCGCATGGCGGGATCCACTTCCGGAATGATTGGTTCGATCAATGGTCAAAAACTGGAGTATACGGATTATCAGAAACAGGTTTCTGAACGGGAGGATCAATATAAAAGTCAGGGTTACCCGGTTAATGATATGATGCAGCAGAATATCCGCGAGGAAATTTGGAAGCAGTTTGAAGATAATGCCGTGCTGAATACGGAATATCAGAAATTGGGGATAGATGTCAGCGATAAAGAATTGAATGATATGCTGGTCGGACAAAATGCAGTTCCCGAAATCAGAAAAGCATTTACCGATCCAAATACCGGCCTTTTTGACGGACAACAAGCTGCTGCCCGTATCAACCAGCTGAGAACGATTTATAAGTCAAATAAGAAAACGGATCAGAATTATGGAATGGCCCAGAATTTTTTTGAACAGGCCCTTCCGCAGTTTATTAAAATGAGAGAAAAAGAAAAATATCTTTCTCTGATCGCGAAGAGTTCTTACGTCCCAAAATGGATGATTGAAAAAACCAACGCAGACAATAGCCAGACAGCAGCGATAAATTATGTAAAAATTCCTTACGTCTCCATTTCTGACAGCGCGATAAAAATTTCCGACGAAGAAATTCAAACCTACCTCGACAATCATAAGAATCAGTTCGCCCAGGAAGATACCCGTGGCATTAGTTATATCAGTTTCAGTGCCGCGCCCACATCTGGCGATAGCACCGGGATTTTCCAACAGGTACAAAATCTGCGGAATGAATTTGCCACGACGGCAGATATTGAAGCATTTCTCGCAAGAAATGGAACTGAAATAAATTATCGGGAGGCCTTTGTCCCAAAATCTAAATTAACCGGTTCAAGAAAAGACTCGATCGCTGAAATGCCCAAAGGTTCAGTGGTAGGGCCCTATCTGGATGGATCAAATTTTGTGCTGGCCAGAATCATGGATATTAAAACGATGCCGGATTCTGTTCGCGCCCGCCATATTCTGGTGGCCACCGTGGATCTGAAAACGAATCAGCCGAAGATGGACGACAGTACGGCTAAATTAAAAATTGACAGTCTGCAGTCGCTCGTAAATAGCGGGCAGCCCTTCGATAGCGTTGCTTTCCGATTTTCTAATGACGAAGGGAGCCGAATTAAAGGAGGCGACCTGGGTTACTTTGCGAACGGCCAAATGGTAAAGGAATTCAATGATTTTGCTTTCAATGGAAAAAAGGGAGAGAAGAAAATTGTTAAGACCCAATTTGGGTATCATTTAATAGAAATAGTTGACCAGAAAGTTTTTGAACCGGCCTATGAAGTAGCCTATTTTGCCCGGCGGATTGAGCCGAGTCCCGAAACCGATCAAACCGCTTCCGGACTGGCCAGTCAGTACGCCGGCGAGAATCGTGATCAGGCTTCTTTTGACGCCAGCGCAAAAAAGAATAATTTCAAAACAGTCGCCGTACCGGAAGTTCAGCCTACAGATTTTAATATCCAGGGCGTCGGATCCAGCCGTTCGCTGGTACGGTGGATTTATGGCGCCAAACTCGGCGAGGTGTCTGAATCTTTTTCGATCGGCGATAAATATGTTGTTGCCATCCTGACGGAAATAAATAATAAGGGAACGATGATGGTCGCCAAATCAAGGTCGATGATCGCGCCGATTTTGAGAAACCAGAAAAAAGCCGAATTGATTTCTGCAAAAGTAAGTGTAGCCGCTACACTCGAAGCAGTGGCTTCCTCATCGGGTCAACCAATCAGCCGGGTGGATAGTCTGCTTTTTACCTCTCCCTATATTCCGAATCTCGGTCCCGAGCCAAAAGTTGTCGGGTATTCATTTGATAAACAACTCACAGGCAAAGCCATTTCCAAACCCGTCGGGGGCAATGAAGGGGTTTTTGTCATTAAGGTGGATCGGGTGAGTGCCAAAGCAAATTACATGGGAGACATTGACCAGGCCAGACAGTCATTGTTGCAATCTCAGGAATCAATTATTCAACGGGCGGGCATCGAGGCTTTGAAGAAAAAAGCCAAGATTGAGGATGATCGCAAAAATTTTCTCTAATAGCGGTTCAATTTTTTCTGTTTCATTGTCGACGTAGAGAGAATCTAATTCCTGCGCTGGATTAACAATTAACGGTGAAAAATTGTATTTATAGCAATGGCTGAAGAAATCATCAATAAAGTATCGCAAAGTTCCCTACTTACGCTCGACCTGGAACAGTACTACCCAGGAGAAACGATCCGGATCTTTGATTTGAAGCCCTTTCTGTTTATGGAGCTCATCCTGAAAGAAAAGGATTTCCGCGCAGCATTGCTCTCAACCGACTGGTCGGTTTATCAGGACAATATTGTGGGTGTTTTTTGTTCAGCCGATGCGGTGATTCCCGTTTGGGCCTATATGCTTGTCACCACTTATCTGCAACCGGTTGCAAAAGAAGTGATACTGGGAGATGAGGCGGCTGTATTACGGCAGCTCATAACCAACCGGATTCAGTCAATTCCGCTGGAAGAATATAAAGACAAACGCGTGGTGATTAAAGGCTGCGGCGACAAGCCCCTGGGTGAATTTGCTTACCTGGAGATAACTAAAAAACTATTGCCGGTAGTCAAGAGTATCATGTATGGCGAGCCCTGCAGCACGGTTCCGGTATTTAAAGCCGGAAGCATAAAGAAGAATTAGGTCTTTTGTCTATAAAAGGGTTCCCTTCAAAAGTAATGTTGCTACAGAAAAATAGATAATCAAACCGGTTACATCTACCAGCGTGGCTACAAATGGCGCAGAAGAAGCTGCCGGGTCCGCCCCTAATTTTTTAAGTATGATCGGTAACATCGATCCCGAAAGTGTTCCCCACAACACCACCCCAAGTAGCGAAAATCCAACGGTGAATCCAACGAGCATCCAATGCGGACCGTAGTCATAGAAATGAAAATGCTGCCAAAGAAAAATCCGCAGGAATCCGACGATTCCGAGGATACTGCCTAATACGATTCCGGAGGAAATTTCTTTCCGCATCACATACCACCAGTCACGAAATTTAATTTCCCCCAGCGCCATAGCACGGATGAGAATAGAGGAAGCTTGTGAACCGGAATTGCCGCCGCTGGAAATAATTAACGGAATGAATAAGGCCAGCACCACGGCTTTGCTAATCTCACCCTCAAAAAAACCCATCGCTGTGGCGGTCAGCATTTCTCCTAAAAATAAAATTACCAGCCAGCCGGCACGTTTTTTTACCAAATGCCCAAAGGAAATCGTCGTATACGGTTCATCTAATGCTTCAGAACCCCCGATTCTTTGTATTTCCCGCGTTGTTTCTTTTTCAGCCAGTCGTAACACATCATCCGAAGTCACAATACCGAGCAGGACGCCTGACTCATTGGTTACCGGCAGGGCGAAACGGCTATTATCTTTAAAGGTTGCGATGGTTTCTGTTTGAGCGTCATTTGCGGAAAGCGCGATGAATTGGTGGTCCATCAATTTTTCCACCGGAGTAGCGGGATCCACAATTAAAAATTCTTTGATATTGATATCATCAATCAGGATGCCTTTCTCATCAATAACAAATATCCAATTCAGGGTTTCGGCTGCCTGTCCCCGCTGGCGAATGGTATCCAACACCTGCTGTACCGAATCAGATTCGTTGATGGCGAGATAGTCGGGCGTCATTAACCGGCCCACCGATCCTTCGGGATATCCCAGCAGAATCAGGGTTTCGGCCCGTGTTTCGGGGTCGAGAATTTTTATTAATTCCTTTACGGCATTTCCGGGCAGAAGTCCGAGGAAAGCGGTTCTGTCATCGGGTTGCAGGGCAATAAGTAATTCTGCTGCTTTTTCATCTGGCAACGATTTAATGATAATTTCCTGCTTTTTCCTCCGGAGAAATTTAAAGACCCGCGCGCTATGTTTTACATCGAGGTGCTGAAAAAGTTTTCCCGCCCAATTTGTATAACGGTTGGTAAAGTCGATGATATCGCGAGAAGAAAGTTTGTTCAGCTTTACAAACTCCGTGATGCGGTTATTCTGCAGCAGGTTTTTAATATCATTTAAATTCGGCATACCCTTTTGATTGATCTTACGAAGTTCGTTTTTTCAGTATTAAATTTTCGTACTAAATATCAAATTTCAAAAATTTCTTCCGGGCCCTGCCCGGCGGAACTACTGACCGCCGAATGTGTCCCTTTTCCATGAAAAGCATACCCACATTGACTTTGCGTACTTTTTCCGATTTCGGCAATAATCGATTTCCAAGATTGATGAGGGCCTGCACAATAAATTATTTTATCAGACGATGATTCATTTTCAGCCAACTGAATTTTTTTCTTCTCCAACTGCTGTTTCCATTTCATCGTCATTTCGAAGTCTCCCTTTATGAAAATCCGGGGTACTTTTTTTGGTTTTACGGATCCTTTTTGAAACGGTAGTCTCAATAATGCAATGGTCTCGTAAAACCGCATACCTACCTGCAGTGACATACGCTGCAGGGAAGAGAAAGAACCACTGAAATGTTTTTGCATAAATTTCTCCATAGCTCCATAAAACATTCTTACATAGCGGATGTCTTTTTTTGTGCTTTCTCCTTTGAAATGGACAATCGTGGTGTCTGACAAATAATAATTTCGAAAACCGATCTGTGTGATGCGATAACTCAGATCAATATCTTCTGCATACATAAAAAAACGCTCATCAAATCCACCTGTTTTATCGAGTATATTTTTTCTTACCATCATAAACGCGCCTGAAAGAATATCTACCGCATGGGTTTCCGTTTCCGGAAGATGCCCCATGTAATAAGCGGAGAAGATTTTTGACCGAGGGAATAGGCGCACCAAGCCACTCATCTTAAAAAAAGAAGCCTGCGGCGAGGGGAAACCGCGTTTGGATTCTTTTAAAAAATTGCCTGCTCCATCGATCATACGCAGTCCGACAGCGCCGGCGTCTGCGGTTTTACGCATAAATGAAATGCAAACATCCAGGGTATCTTCTGCCAGCAGGGTATCGGGGTTGAGAAATAAAATAAATTCACCGCTACAAAGTTGTAAGGCCTGATTGTTGGCTTTCGCGAAACCCGTGTTTTCCCTATTTTGAATGCAATGAAAAGAAGGGTAACGCGGGATCAAAAAATCCAGGGTTCCATCGGTGGAAGCGTTGTCGACGATATAAACTTCTGTTTGAGAACGGAGCATAAGACTTTCGTTCAACGCCTTTTGTAACGAAGAAAGGCACTGCTCCAGAAAATATTTTACATTGTAACTGACGATGACAACAGACAGAATCATCCGGTTCTACATTGGCACGAAGTACGATTTTTTCAACTAACCGGCAAAAAGTAAGTCTGTCGGCTACTGCTGCGCAGCAGTGGGGCTTTGTTTATCTTTGCGGTATGTTAAAAACCACCCTGATCAAAGCGGCCGAACGGGCAGGCGGCATACTAAAGCATTATTATGGTAGTAATTTCAAGATTTCCAATAAAGAGGGTGTAAATAACCTCGTTACGGAGGCCGATCACGCAGCCGAAAAAGCTATTATGGATATTATCCGGTCAGATTATCCGGATCATTATATTTTAAGTGAAGAATCTGGCGATATGCCCACGGACTCGGCCTATAAATGGATCATTGATCCGCTCGACGGCACGGTGAATTTTGCACACGGATTGCCCATCTGTTGCGTATCAATCGGCCTGGAGCAGGATGGCGAAATGCTGATGGGGGCTGTCTACAATCCATTTTTCAACGAATTTTATTTTGCACAGAAAGGATATGGCGCCACGCTGAACGAGCAGCTCATTCATGTTTCAAAGGAAACGGCGGTAGAAAAATCCTGTCTCGTCACTGGTTTTCCATACGGTTTTGTAGAAGAGCTGAACGGTCCACTTGAAGTGTTCTCGCGGCTGATTCGAAAAGGGGTTCCGGTACGTCGGCTGGGTTCGGCGGCCATGGACCTCTGCTGGGTGGCTGCCGGAAGGTTTGAAGGTTTTTTTGAACACCAGTTAAATGCATGGGATAGTGCGGCCGGTTTTCTGATCGTACAGGAAGCGGGCGGTAAAGTGACGGATTATTCAGGCGCGCCGTATTCGCCATATCAACCACAAATTATCGCAACGAACGGGAAAATTCATGAAGAACTCCTTCAATGGATCGCCGGCACCTTACCGAACGAATAAAAGCAACGAATAAAAAACAAATAAATGGAATCGAGAACAGAAATTTCTTCCCTGGGTGAATTCGGGCTGATCGAGCACCTGACCAGAAATATTGAAATTAGAAATGTCTCTACCATCCTCGGGGTGGGCGATGATGGTGCTGTGATTGACCATTTCGGAAAACAAACGGTATTGAGCACCGACCTGCTCATCGAGAATATTCATTTCGATCTGGTGTATACACCGCTCATGCACCTCGGATTTAAAAGTGTCGTTGTTAACCTGAGCGATATTTACGCGATGAATGCGACGCCTACCCAGATACTGGTTTCAGTCGCATTCAGCAACCGGTTCAGTCTCGAAGCGATGGATGAATTCTACGAAGGTGTGTATGCAGCCTGTGAAAAATACGGCGTTGACCTCGTCGGTGGGGATACCTCCACTTCCCAAAAAGGATTTATTATATCCGTGACTGCAATCGGGGAAGTGAACCCGGATAAATATGTACAACGGTCTACTGCAAAAAAAGGAGATCTGCTCTGTTGCAGTGGAGACCTTGGCGCAGCATACCTTGGCCTCGTCTTTCTGGAACGCGAAAAGAAAATTTTTCTGGAAAATCCGAACGTTCGCCCCGATCTCGAAGGAGAAAAATATGTGATTGGCCGGATGCTCAAACCCGATGCTGCAAAAAAGACAGTAGAATTTTTTGAGCAGCAGGATATTTTACCGACGGCGATGATGGATATCAGCGATGGACTCAGTTCCGAAATTCTACACCTCTGCAAGCAAAGTGATCTGGGCTGCGTAGTGTATGAAGACAAAATTCCAATCGCGGAAGAAACACGTAATGCCGCATTTAAATTTGAAATGGATCCTACGGCCTGCGCGTTAAGCGGCGGAGAAGATTATGAACTGTTATTTACAATCAAACAGGACGACTATGATAAGCTGGTTTTAAATGAGAAAATTAGTGTCATTGGTTATATGACTGATGCCGAAGCAGGTATGAAACTTTATACCAAAGGCGGTAATAAATTTGACATCACCGCGCAGGGATGGAATGCATTTACCAAATGAGCATGTTCGAATACCGGATACAAATCCATCACCTGAAGTCGACCCGGTGGATCGGTGCGTTTTTTTGTTTTTTTGTTTCCTGTAGTACAACACATCAGGCCTATAATCCGAAAAAAAAATTCTCACCCGCCGAACTGAAATCGGATTATACTCTCTTCCGGAATATCTTGGAAACAACCCACCCGAGTATTTATTGGTATACCTCCCGGGATAGCATGAATTATTATTTTGACTACGGATTTCAATCAATCCGTGATTCGATGCCAGAAACGTCATTCCGCGAATTGCTCGCCTCCGTGATATCAAAAATTAATTGCGGCCATACGACCGTGAAAGGATCAAAACAATTTGGACGCTATCTGGATACGGCGGCTGGAAAATCATTTCCGTTTGCGATGAAATTTTGGTCAGACACGATGGTGATCACCGCTAACCTGCGCAGGAATGATCCGATATTACAGAGAGGAACGATTGTGCAGTCAATCGACGGCTATACAGCACGTGCGTTGACCGGTACATTCTTTAATTATATCACGACAGATGGTTATAGCGCCAGCGGAAAGTATCAAACCCTCAGTACCGGATTTGCTTTTGCCAATATGTATAAAAATATTCTGGGCGTCCGGGATTCTTTCGATATACGTTATATTGATAGCCTGGGTAATGAAAGCCAAATGTTTGTAAAGCCGTACGACTTCAAAACCGATACCCTGCATAAATTACCGCATCGCGGAGCGGCCGACAAGGATTCAAAAAAGAAAGAGAAATATTTTTTTAATTATTCTTCAGCCAATCTGCAGGTTGATACGGTGTATAAAACGGCTTTTTTGACGCTGGCCACTTTTGAGCGGTCCAATCATCTAAGAAAATTTATTGTAAAATCTTTGAAAAATATTCAAAACGCGGGAATTACAAATCTGATCATCGATGTTCGGTCGAATGGCGGAGGGGACGCGAGCCTTTCTACTTTGTTAACGCGTTATATAATTGACCATAAATTTAAATTGGCTGATTCATTGTATACGGTAAAGCCTCCGAAGGAATATAAAAAATATATGCAAAAAAGTTTTTTATACGGACTGCTCATCAGCACGATGACAAAAAAAGAATCGGACGGCAAGTATCATTTCCGGTATTTTGAAAAACACTATTACAAACCCAAAAAGAAAGCACACTATGACGGACAGGTTTATATCCTGATTGGAGGAAATTCATTTTCTGCCACGACCCTGTTTGTCGGTGATCTGAAGGGACAGAAAAATGTTACGCTTGTGGGAGAGGAAACCGGGGGCGGATATTATGGAAATACGGCATGGATCATTCCGGATGTGACATTGCCTCTTACGGGTCTGCGTTTCCGCCTGCCCCGTTTTCGCATGGTGATCGATAAAAACCGGGAGAAAAACGGTCATGGTATTCTGCCCGATATTTGGGCGACACCAACAACGGATGCGATCCGGGGTAATGTAGATTTCAAAGCGATGAAAGTAAAAGAACTCATTGAACAAAGGCTGTCGTCAACCCCTCGTTCAGAAGAAAAATG
The DNA here is from genome assembly GCA_043780315.1 of Bacteroidota bacterium. Lineage (GTDB taxonomy): Bacteria > Bacteroidota > Bacteroidia > Chitinophagales > Chitinophagaceae > Puia. Next base: position 23,928 of record JAYWCS010000025.1, read on the forward strand.
AAACCTGATGAAAGCACTGTTTGTTTTTAGTATCATTTTTTGCTCCTGGTCCGCGGCAGCGCAGGATTCGCTACAGGTAGCCAGATTAAAATCGTTAAAGGGCGTGATCGCGCCGTTTTCAGTTTTCGAAAAAAAAGATTCGATTTTTTTAATTTGTTTCTGGTCAACCAATTCCGAAGAAAGCATTAATGAATTAAATAGTATCAATGCCAACCTGGAGAAATGGCAGGCACTGAAACCATTCCGTTTTATGGCGGTTAGTGTAGATGAAGGGAAAGCGGCAAATAAAGTTCGGCCGGTTAGCAATATGAACTCATGGACTTTTGAAGTCTATATCGACCTGTACGGGGAATTCCGCAAAGCGTTGGAATCGAACAATCTTCCACAGAATATGATTATCTATAAAAACAACATGATCTACGAACAATCCGGATCGGCACCTGGTTCTGAAAATTATTTAATTCAACGTATTTTGTCAATCAAACATTGAATAAACTAATTCCAGATTTTTCTTGTGAATAATGTTAAAATTCCCTGGCTGGCCAATCGTAATTTTCCCCAGTGAAGGATCTTTCAATAATCGCGCGGGATAAGAAGAACACATTTTTAAGGATTCTTCGATGGAAATACCCGCATGTTGAACGGCGTTTCTGAAAGTTGAAATCATGGTCATGCAGGAACCTGATAAAGTGCCATTGGCCAGCGTATACCGGTCGCCCTGAAAAATATGCTGATAATAACCTTTTTCAATATTCGTGACGGCATCCGTGATGAAATATAGACGTTCTCTCATTATTTTTTTACTAATACGTACGGAGGCGAAATCGACATGTATCCCATCGCAGACAATGCTCGACATCGCGCGCGGATCATCGAAAATTGCACCGACCAATCCAGGTTCCCTGCCCTGCAGGGGAGACATGGCGTTAAAGAGATGAGTGGCAGTTGGTATACCCATTTCGAAGGCATGTTTTGCTTCTTCAAGACGCGCGTTACTATGTCCGGCAGAAATCAGTATGCCGTGGTCGAGTAAAAAACGGATGATTTCGTCGCTACAGAGTTCCGGCGCGAGGGTAATCATTTTGATGATGCCCTTTCCTTTTTCAACTAGACCGGACACTTCCTCCAGACTGGGTTTATGTATGAAGGCTTCGACATGTGCTCCTTTCTTCAACGGATTGATCCAGGGGCCCTCCAGATGAAGGCCCAATAATCCCTTTTTCCCCGCGGCCAGATAAGCACCGGCTGCGTCAATCCCTTTTAAAATGCTTTCTATGGGACTCGTTGCCATGGTTATCATAAAATGGGCACATCCGCCGGAAACACAATATGCATGTGTTGCTTCAAGGCTTTCCATATCCAGAGAATGAGAAAATAGTTTTCCGTTGCCGCCATACAATTGCATATCGATAAAAGCAGGTGCAATCAGACAATCAGGAAATAACGAAACGGTATATTCGGGGGGAATCTCTTCCTGATCTGCAATACCGGTAACTATTTTATTTTCTGTGAGCAGGGCCTGACGGGTGAGCATGCCGGTACCCATAAAAAGTGAATCTGCCAGAAATGCCTGTTTCATAAATTAAGGTTGAATAAGGAAACTGTCGGCGTTTTTCCAGAACGGAAATTGTGTCCGGACGGCTTCTAGTTTTTCACGATCAAGGGTATGCGTAAATATTTCTTCCGACTCTCCTAATAATTTAATCGTTTCCCCCAGCGGATCGATGATCATTGATCCCCCGGCATAAAGTAATCCATTACCGTCTGTGCCGCTGCGGTTCACGCCAATAACATAACATTGATTTTCGATGGCCCGAGCCTGCAAAAGGGTTTTCCAGGCATGACTTCTGGCCGATGGCCAGTTGGCCACTACTACGAGTATATCAAATTCGGGTTGGGTTTGTAACGCATCCGTCTTTGATTGACGCACCCATACCGGAAATCGAAGATCATAACAAACCTGCAGATTAATTTTCCATCCGTTTACCGAAGCGATCAGACGTTTTTTTCCGGCGGTATAATGTTGATCTTCCTTTCCTAAAGCGAATAAATGGCGTTTATCATAGATACCGAATTCGCCCGTGGGCAGCATCCAGATCATGCGATTATAATATGATGCTCCGGCCGTAGCTTCTTCTTTTGCGATCATACTCCCGGTTAGAATGGCTCCTTTTTCTGCCGCAACGTCTTTCATCCATTGTATGGTATCGCCTTCCATGGTTTCTGCTAGTAATTCTTTCTGCATACTGAATCCGGTGCTGAACATTTCCGGAAGCACGATCAGTGAACTGTTTGCCCTGATGCCGGCGATTTTTTGCCTGAGCATAAGCAGGTTCGCGCTTTTATCCTCCCAATGAAGGGCCGTTTGTATCAGTGAAACAGGAAAATTCGACATACAATTTTATTAACAGGCAGTTCCCGTGTTTATGATTCCGGAAAATTCCATGTTGCCAAAAGATTGGGTTCAAACCCTTTTTGCATCAGGTATTGCTGCCATTTGTTTTTCTTTACAAAAATATTCTTTTCCGCCTGTAGCAGGCTCCATTTTTTATCTGCCTGATGCTCGAAGCTCTTTAAATAGTCTGTTTCGTCTAAAGCATTCAGGCCTTTGCTGATGCAATATTCACTGATCCCTTTTTGGCGCAGCTCGTAGCGGATCTTTTGTTTCCCCCATCCCTTTATCCGGAATTTTCCAGAGGCAAACAGGGTAGCGAATCTTTCTTCATTCAGATATCCTTCTTCAATTAGTTGCGAAATCAGGTGTTCTACTTCTATTTTATATAACCCAAGAGAATAGAGTTTCTGCTTCACCTCCAGATGACAGCGTTCCTGGTATCCACAAAAGTGTTTTAGTTTCTGCAACGCCTTTTCGGTCGAAATTTTACCCGGGGAATATGATGAACCGGAAACTGCCATGGAACCAAATATAAAGCGTAATGCACAAGTTATTATAAGGATATTCACCCTGTCACAATTGCGTACTGCCGGAAGGAAAAAATCACTAGATTCGTCCCAAAGTCCTGATTCATGAAGTTTATTGTTTCCTCCTCTGCCTTGCTAAAGCATTTGCAACAGATCAGTGGCGTAATCAGTGCCAACACGGTTTTGCCGATACTGGAAGATTTCCTGTTTGAAGTTGAAAAGAACAAACTCACGATCGTTGCGACTGATTTGGAGACCGTTATGAAAGTTGAATTGGAAGTAGAAGCCAAGGAAACGGGGAAAGTGTGTATTCCGGCCAAGATACTGTTGGAATCACTGAAAAATATTGCCGATCAGCCTTTGGCATTTACGATCGACAAGCAGTTTTCCATTGAAATCACCAGCGATAACGGTAAATACAAGGTGATGGGGGAAAATCCGGATAATTTTCCGAAAGATCCATCAGCCGACGAAACCTCAACTTTTGAAATACCGGCGTCTGCCCTGGCGACCGCTATTAATAAATCCCTTTTTGCGGTGAGTAACGATGACCTGCGCCCGGCCATGACCGGCGTTTTGGTAGAAATGAGTCCGACCGCCATTCAGTTTGTGGCAACAGACGCCCACCGGCTTATCCGTTATAAATTATCGGATATTGCCTGTGCAAAGACCGAATCGCTGATCGTTCCAAAAAAACCGTTGAATTTATTAAAGTCAGCACTGCCGGGTACGGACGAGCCGGTGAAGCTGAGTTACAATAACAATCATTTGTTTGCCAGTTTCGGCGGACTGCAAATGAGCTGTCGCCTGATCGACGCGCGCTTTCCGGATTATAAAGTAGTGATACCGGTCGACAACCCGTACAAGCTCGTAGTGAACCGACACGATTTTCAAAATGCTTTGCGTCGCGTGAGTGTATTCAGCAACAAGAGTACGAATCAAATTGTGTTGAGTATTCACGGAAGTGAATTGCAACTGGCGGCACAGGATGTTGATTTTTCTTTTGAAGGAAATGAAAGAATGAAGTGTTCTTATACTGGAGAAGATATGTCGATTGCTTTCAATGCACGTTTCCTGATTGAAATGCTCAATGCGACTGGATCAGAAGAAATTCGAATTGAATTGTCTACGCCAACAAAAGCGGGTATTATAAAACCGGTGGAACAGGATAAAGTTGAAGACCTCCTGATGTTGGTAATGCCATTAATGCTTAATAATTAATTAAGAGAAAACTAATTTTTATTACACAAAAATTGAAAAGGTTTCAGCTCCTGCTGCCTTACAATACGTTGGATGTAACGTGTTCCACGTAGAATCTTATACGTGTTAAGATCAAATACTTCGTGGGCTACACAAAATGTCTCGAGCGTTTCGTATTGAAAAAGGAGATCGTTTATTTTTTCCAGTTCAAAGGCCATGAACTGTTCTGTAACGAATTCGTCTTTCATGAGGACAAGTAAATCTCTATCCGGTGTTTTCATTGTAATTAGATTTTAATAACCTACCATACCCTTATTGATTCCACAACCACATTTTTTGCTACTGCCTCCGATGTGATTACTGGAACTACAACTTGTGCTAACAATTGTAATCATAAATAATAAAAATATCAAGCGGGTAATCGGATTTTTCATAGATTTCGTTGCACAATTTAAAAAATTTTGTGGGTAATTATAGCTTTTTTGCTCCCTATTTTCAAAATTAACATGCAGCAAAAATCGCCCGTTTCCGTGTTGGTGGCGCCCCTTGACTGGGGCCTTGGGCATGCAACACGTTGTATTACAATCATTCAGGAGCTTCTGGACCAAGAAGCCCAGGTTATTATCGCTGCCAGCGGCCCGCAAAGATATCTACTACAGGAAGTCTTTCCGGGCCTGGAATGCCTGGAAATTCCAGGATATCAAATCCGGTATAATTCTGGAGTATTTTTTAAATGGGGTATTTTTTTACGAATTCCAAGGCTCTTAAATCGTATAAAAGAAGAGAATCGTTGGCTGGCCCGGTTGCTGGAGATCCGATCGTTCGATGCCGTTATTTCAGATAACCGCTATGGACTGCATAATCAAAAGCTGATTTCCGTTTTCGTCACCCATCAGTTATATATACAATCCGGATTTAGTGAGGGAATCAACCGGTTGCTATTAAAATGGCACAATCGGTTGATCAGAAAATTTTCTGTCTGCTGGATTCCCGATCAGGACAACGGCTATTCTATCTCCGGATTGCTTTGTCATCCCCCCGTAGCACCTTCTATTCCCTTAAAATATATTGGGCTACTCTCGCGGTTCAAGCCCTTGCGAAAACACCTAATTCCAAATACCGTATTGATATTGATTTCGGGGCCGGAGCCTCAAAGATCCAATTTTGAAAAAATTGTTTTAAAACAGTTGCAGGCGAGTACGGTAAAAGCCACACTGGTGAGGGGTTTGCCAGGAAATGATTCATCCCTGATGACCATGCCGAAAGCTGCCAGGGTATATAATCATCTGCCGCCAGGGCAACTGAATGAATTGATCAGTGAATCAGAATTTATTATCACCCGCAGCGGCTATAGCAGTATCATGGATCTGCTCCGGTTAAAAAGAAATGCTATCCTGGTGCCGACACCCGGACAAACAGAACAGGAATACCTGGGTAAATATTT
>JAYWCS010000026.1:0-13699 GCA_043780315.1 Bacteroidota bacterium
CTTCCACACTTCCAAACTTCCACACTCCCTCACTGCTTTTAAGCCATTTTACGGCTAAAAAGCCGATTTTCACACCCCCTACACTTCCACACTTTCTCCACTTGCCATACTTTCCCCACTTTTCTTCAAGCTTTTCTTTGAAAATGCGATAATTTTCCCGACCTTCGCCGTCCAAAATTCAGATGGTATGTCTAGAGTATGTCAGTTAACAGGCAAGCGGCCAATTTCAGGAAACAGTGTTTCCCACTCAAATATTAAAACGAAACGTCGTTTTTTACCTAACCTGCAGAAGAAGCGTTTTTTCCTTGCTGAGGAAGACAAATGGGTGATCCTGAAGCTTTCCACCGAGGGCATTCGCACAATCAACAAAAATGGTTTGTATGCAACCGTTAAGGAAATGCGTAAAGCAGGTGTTAAGATCTAAAAGCGACAGCAGCGATAACTTTATAAATTCAGCAAAATGGCAAAGAAAGGTAGCAGGGTTCAGGTGATTCTGGAATGTACTGAACACAAAACCAGTGGTAAATCGGGTACAAGCCGGTACATTACGGTTAAGAACAAAAAGAATTCTCCGGAAAGACTGGAACTCAAAAAATTCAATCCGATTTTAAAGAAAGTAACTGTTCATAAAGAAATTAAATAATCATGGCAAAAGCAGCAAAAACCGCGATCAAGACAAAAGATGCCCGTGCGGCGGCTGAAGCAAAGAACTGGACGAAAGTAATTAAGGCCGTTCGCAGTCCGAAAACGGGCGCTTACACGTTCAAGGAATCTATTATCCACAAGGATAATATCAAAACCTACCTTGCACAGAAATAATTAAGCATATCAATCTACTGATCCAAGCTGTTCCCTACCGGAGCGGCTTTTTTTCTTTGGTAACCTTTTTAAAAATTGCAGATGGGATTTTTTGATAAACTTTTCGGCAAGAAAGAAAAGCAAACCCTCGATGAAGGCCTGCAAAAAACGAAGGAAGGTTTTTTCTCCCGGATCGGGAAGGCCATCGCCGGTAAAACGACGGTGGACGAAGAAGTGCTGGATAGTCTCGAAGAGGCGCTCGTGGGTGCCGATGTGGGTGTAGACACCACGATTCAGATTATCGACCGCATCGAAAAAAGAGTCGCCCGGGACAAGTATCTGAACACAGCGGAACTGAACGGCATCCTGCGGGATGAAATTGAGTTGATGCTGAAAGAAAGTGGCGCCGATACCCAGCGAAATTTTGAGCTTCCACTCAGTCGTCCCTATGTAATTTTAGTCGTTGGCGTAAATGGAGCCGGCAAGACCACTACCATTGGTAAGCTGGCTTATAATTATAGAAAAGCGGGCTACAGTGTTTTGCTGGGTGCCGCCGATACCTTTCGGGCGGCTGCGACCGATCAGCTGACGATCTGGAGCGAAAGAGCCGATGTGCAGATCGTTAAGCAGGGAATGGGCGCCGATCCGGCCTCCGTGGCCTTTGATACCGTTCAAAGCGGATTGTCGAAAGGAACCGATGTAATTATCATTGATACAGCCGGCAGACTTCATAATAAAACCCATTTGATGGACGAATTGGGTAAAATCAAACGGGTGATGAAGAAACTTATTCCCCAGGCACCCCATGAAGTGTTGTTGGTACTGGATGGCAGTACCGGGCAGAATGCTCTCGAACAGGCCAAGCATTTTACTGCAACAACCGATGTTACTGCCCTGGCCATCACTAAATTAGATGGAACAGCAAAAGGGGGCGTGGTGCTGGCGATTGCGAACCAGTTCAAAATACCCGTAAAGTTTATAGGCGTGGGAGAAAAAATCGAAGACCTTCTGCTGTTCGATTCACATGAATTTGTGGACAGTCTCTTTAAAGAATAAGGAATATTTCCCGTCGAATTTGAAAACAGCTTCCTTAGAGGTTAAAGGGTAAGAGGTGTTTTTTTCTTCGGTTCAATTTTTAATATGATCCATCCCAGTATCGCTGCAAGTATAGAAGCGATCAGAACGGCAATTTTGGAACTTTGAATCAGATTGGCATCGCCCGCAAAGGCGAGGTTGCTGATAAAAATTGACATCGTAAAACCGATCCCCGCCAGTAAACCCATTCCAATCAATTTCGTCACATCCATGCCGGTGGGAAGTTTAGTGATTCCCATCGCCACCCCCAGCAGGCTGAATAAGGTAATGCCCAAAGGCTTGCCCAGCAATAACCCCAGTGCAATACCCAGGCTGTTGCCGCTCATTAATTCGGTTGTCCATGTAGACGGAATGTGGATGGCTGTATTGGCCAGAGCGAATAATGGAATGATTAAAAAATTGACAGGCTTATGAAGAACATGTTGCAAAATATACGAAGGGGGATCACCCATTTTTTTCCGGAACGGTATGCTAAAAGCAAGCAATACACCACTTAACGTGGGATGCACTCCGGAGCGATAGAGAAAATACCAGAGCAGCAAACCGGCCGGAAGATAGACCCACAGGGAAAACACGTTGCGTTTGTTCAGGAAAAGTAAAAAAGCAAAAAGGCCCAGCCCGAGGGCGAGATATAAAAATGAAAAAGAGGCGGTATAAAAAATAGCGATGATGATTACCGCACCCAGATCATCAATGATGGCCAGCGCAGTCAGAAAAATTTTCAACGACAACGGGATGCGTTTTCCAATAAGCGACAACACACCCAGCGAAAAGGCAATGTCGGTCGCCATCGGAATTCCGATACCTGCCTGCCCGGGTTTACCGTGGTTATAGGCAAAATGGATGAGCGCCGGAACCAGCATTCCCCCGATGGCGGCCGTTGCAGGCAAAGCGGCATTACGTAAGGAAGATAATTCGCCGATGTACAATTCCCTTTCTATTTCCAGACCCACGAGTAAAAAGAAAATCGTCATAAGTCCGTCGTTGATCCATTCCTCGATCCGGTAGGGAATCCGTATTTCACCTATTTGCAATGGCGCAGCGGTATGCCAGAAATGAATGTAGGCTTCGCCGAATGTCGAGTTCGCAATAACCAGTGAAATAACCGTGCAGGCAATCAGAATGAGTCCGCCGGCTTTTTCACTACTAAAAAACTGTTCGAACAAACTGGTTTTGACGGCCTTGCTCATAATTTTTCAAGATACTGATTTATGCGGAACACCGTCTGCTGTTCGCTGAAGGCATGACGTTGAAATCCCAATGCAGGGCATACCACAAGCGTCAATCAAAAACCGTAATTTTGCCTCGCATGAAAACGAAATCAATCCGGCGTGACAAGGTAAATATCATTACGCTCGGATGCAGTAAAAATATGGTGGATAGTGAAGTGCTCAGTGGCCAGCTGCGCGCCAACGGCATTGAAGTGGGCCATGAAAATAAAAAAAGAGGATCCAACATTGTTGTCGTAAATACCTGTGGCTTTATCGACAAAGCGCGGGAAGAATCGGTGAATACGATACTGGAACAGGTGGCCTTGAAAAAAGCGGGCAGTCTGGACAAGGTATATGTGACCGGTTGCCTGAGTCAACGTTACCGGGATGATCTCGAAAAAGAAATTCCGGAAGTGGATGCCTGGTACGGAACCCTGGAAATGCCCCAGTTACTTAAAAAACTCAATGCCGATTACAAAGCAGATTTATTGGGAGAGCGTTTATTGTCAACTCCACGGCATTACGCTTACCTTAAGATTTCTGAAGGTTGCAACCGCACCTGTTCTTTCTGCGCCATCCCATTGATGCGGGGTAAACATATCAGCAAACCCATGGACGCCATCGTTCAGGAAGCGGAGAATCTGGTACGTATGGGGGTGAAAGAAGTGATGCTGATCGCTCAGGAGCTTACTTATTATGGCTTAGATATTTATAAACAAAGAGAACTTCCCCAGCTGCTCAACCGGCTCGCTGATGTGAAAGGACTGGAATGGATCCGCTTGCATTATGCGTATCCCAGTAAATTTCCCCTGGAGATACTGGACGTTATGCGTGAGCGGGAAAATATTTGCAATTATTTAGATATGCCCCTGCAGCATGCCAGTGATTCGATGCTCAAAGCCATGAAGCGCCAGATTACGCGTTCTGAAATGTCAGATCTTATTCAGGCCGTGCGCGAAAAAGTTCCGGGTATTTGTCTGCGTACAACCCTTATTGCCGGATTTCCGGGAGAGCAGGAAAAAGATATTGAAGAAATGAAAGGTTTTCTGACCGAACACCGCTTCGACCGCGTGGGCATCTTTACTTACTCACACGAAGACGGAACTTCTGCCTACGATTTGGCGGATGATGTGCCCGGAGAAATAAAAGAACAACGGGCACAGGAAGTAATGGAACTGCAGCAGGAGATATCGTATGAAAAGAATGAGGAGAAAATAGGAAAGGTTTTCAAAACGATCGTAGATAAAAAAGAATCTGGGCGCTATATTGGCAGAACCGAATTTGATTCAGTGGAAGTAGATAATGAAGTGATCATAAAAACAAATAAGCCTTTGCCGATCGGTGAGTTTGTATCTGTGAAAATGACGAAAGCATATGATTTTGATCTCGAAGGCGAAGTGGTCACTCCCTAAGTGCTTAAATGAACAAATAATATTTTTTGCTGTTAAATTAATCCGGAACAACCATTCGAACATCCCAGTAATTTGAATATGAAATTTACGGCCCGGTCCATTCCATATCAGCAGACAGGATATTTTTCCAGGCTCATATCGGATTATCTGGAGGGCAATACATTCCTGAGAGATTTTTATGCTTTTCCGGTTTCTTTTGAAGGGATAGAATCTGCCATGAAAGCTCGTGCAATGTTCGAAACGGATCGCCCTTTACTGGTGAAAACGCTGGAAGAGCAATATGCGGGGCTTCCGGTAACGAAGGCAGTTTATAAAAACATCACGGCGCTCGGAGAGGCCAATACATTCACTATTACGACCGCTCACCAACCGGCTATCTTTACCGGTAACCTGTATTTCATTTACAAGATTCTGCACGTTATAAAAATTGCAGAAACACTGCGCGCGCGTTATCCGGCAAAACAGTTTGTTCCGGTATACTATATGGGTAGTGAGGATGCTGACCTGGATGAGCTAGGGCATATTTATCTGGACAATGAAAAACTGTCGTGGGATACTCCGCAAACAGGAGCGGTCGGCCGTATGCATACGACGGGCCTTGACAAAATAATGACCCGCATCGAAGGCGAATTCGCCGGCTTCCCTTTCGGTCCGGAACTTATTCAATTACTCAAAGAAGTATATCTACAGGCAGCTACGATTGAGGAAGCCACATTGAAATTGTTACATCAATTATTCGGACATTATGGCCTCGTTATATTAATCGCAGACCGCCCCTTGTTAAAAGCCCGTATGGCAAAGGTATTTCGGGATGATCTGACAAACCACCTACCTTTTGAAATCACGGAGAAAAATGTCAATTTTTTAGCAGAAAAATATCCGGTACAGGCCAGACCCCGTCAAATAAATTTATTTTACCTCAAAGACGACCTCCGCGATCGAATCGATATAAAAGAGGATCATTACCAGTTAAATAAATCTAATATCCGTTTCACCCGGCAGGAAATTCTTCAGGAATTAGATGATTTTCCGGAACGATTCAGTCCCAATGTAATCCTGCGCGGACTCTTCCAGGAAACCATTCTTCCGAATATCGCGTTCGTGGGTGGAGGTGGTGAAACCGCCTACTGGCTTGAGCTTAAGCCTTTGTTTCAACACTACGGAGTGCCTTATCCGGTATTGATTCTGCGTAATTCTTTCTTGCTGATCAAAAGAAAATGGAAAGAGAAAATGGCGAAATCAGGACTCATTCCGGAAACTTTTTTTCAAAATGAAGAAAAGTTGATCGAGACGCTGGTACGGCACGGTACAACGAAAACGCTCGACCTGAAAAAGCAAAAGACGGAACTGCAAAGGGTATATGAGTCACTGAAAAATATTTCGGGGGCCGTAGATAAAACGCTCGTGCCGCATGTAGAAAAACTGCAGACACAATCACTTCATACATTAGTAGAGCTCGAAAAAAAGCTATTTAGGGCAGAAAAGAAAAATCACGGAGAACTGCGCAATAAAATTCAAGAAATCAGGAAAGCACTGTTTCCGCTGGAGGGATTACAGGAGCGGATCGATAATTTCATTCCGTGGTATGCGACCTATGGGAACGCGTTCATCGAGCTGATCTATGCGCATTCACTTTCTTTGGAACAATCTTTCACAATGCTGGAAGAAGAAAGTTAATTTGTTGCCGGATGGTCATCCATTAATCAAAATTATTCTGCCACCCGTCTTTTTTTAACTTGCTGATCTTCTCCAGCACATCCGACTCCAGGGATTTTTTATATTCAATTATTGTAGTAGAAATTTTTTCATCGAATGCGCCAATGATAGTTGCGGCCAGAATGCCGGCATTTTTTGCTCCATTCAATGCGACGGTGGCAACGGGAATACCATTGGGCATTTGAAGGATAGACAAAATAGAATCCCATCCATCCAGCGAATTAGAAGATTTAATCGGGACGCCAATCACCGGCAGGGAAGTGAGGGAAGCGACCATCCCAGGCAAATGTGCGGCGCCTCCGGCTCCGGCAATAATGACTTTAAACCCTCTCTCTTTAGCTTTGGTTGCATACGTTACCAGGCGCTGAGGCGTGCGGTGAGCAGACACGATGGTCAGTTCAAACGAAATGCCGAATGATTTAAGTAGTTCTGCAGCCGGCTGCATAACCGGCAGATCGCTGTCGCTGCCCATGATAATCGATACCTGATTCATAGGGTTACGGGAATTTGAAGTGATAGGACGCGCATTTTCTGTTTGATCGTTTTTGCTTTGAAAACCAGATCGCTTTTTTCCGGACTCAGAATCGTGGCATGTCCCATTTTTCTTCCCGGTCTCGTTTCTTTTTTTCCGTATAAATGAATGAAAACATTTTCCATTTTTAAAACTTCGTCCAGCCCTTCATAAACCGCTTCACCGGTATGGCCCTCGCTGCCAATCAGGTTCACCATGGCTGCGTGCACGATATGTTTCGGATTGCCGAGTGGATAGTCCAGCATCACGCGCCAGAGCATATCAAACTGGGAACTGAAATTGGCTTCGATTGTATGATGACCGCTATTATGGACACGGGGAGCGGTTTCATTCACCAGTACATCGCCATTTTTTTCTATGAATAGTTCCACAGCAAAAATTCCCGGGGATTTTAAATCCTTCACTACTTTTAATGCAATTGCTTCCACGCGCCACAGGGTTTGCTGAGGAAGTTCGGCCGGACTCAATTGGTAATCCAGTTGATTGAGCGTCGCATTGAAGATCATTTCTATGGCAGGGTAAATAGCTGTTTTCCCGGCTGCGTTGATGGCAATGATCTGCGAGATCTCTTTGAGAATCTCTACTTTTCTTTCCAATACCGATGGCTGGTCAAAGCCCATGGGAAAATCACGTTCTGTTTCCATCACCTGAACTCCGCGACCATCGTAACCCCCGGATGCCAGTTTGTGTACCGCCGGGAGAAAGTCGTTGAATTTTTTCAGGTCGTTTTTATTTTCTGTTATCCGGAAAGGCGGACTCGGGATATCGTTTTCTTTGTAAAATTGTTTTTGTAAAATTTTGTCGCGGATAATGCGCAGGGCGGATGGTTTGGGAAAAATCTTTACACCCTCTGCTTCCAGTTGCTCCAAAGCTTCCACATTCACCGATTCAATCTCAATGGTAAGTCCGTGCAAGCCTTTCCCAAAACGATACACATCATCAAAATTCCGTATGTCCCCCCGGGTAAATGAATGGCAGAGATGTGCTGCCGGGCATTCCGGATCGTTTTCCATCACATGGGTGAGCACCGGATAATTGGCAGCAGCCTGCAAAAGCATACGTCCAAGCTGGCCACCTCCTAAAATTCCTATTTTGAGCATTTATCCAATTATGGCGTGAAGATAAAACAATCTGGTTTTCATACGTTATTCCCATCGGTTACATAATAATATGGCCGAATTTTTGTTTTATAGTAACTTCATCCTACCCCATGCACACTACTTTTTTTTGCAGGAAGAAATACGTTTTTCTCTTACAGGCCGTCTTGGCATTCTGCACCAGTTTGCCGTTTTCACCCCTTTTTTCCCAGTCATCGGCCTACAGCGTCCATTTTATGGATTATCAGCGCTCTTTTCCCAAAATCAGTGAAATGATTACCCGGGAAGAGGATACGCTGAAAAAGCAGTTTGTCGCAAAACAATTGGTGTGGCCCGCCCGGTACGTATATATACGATCCTTTAAATACGACAGTGAGATGGAAGTGTGGGTGAAGAGTAAACAAAATGAAAAATATAAACTCTTTAAAACCTATCGTATCTGCGCACTGGCGGGTTCCCTCGGACCCAAGCGGATGGCCGGTGACTATCAGGTTCCGGAAGGTTTTTATTATATCAACGAATTTAATCCACGCAGTCTCTATCATTTATCACTTGGACTAAATTATCCCAATGCTTCTGACAAAATGCTTTGTGATTTGTCGCAGCCCGGAGGTGATATTTATATTCATGGCAGTTGTGTAACTACCGGATGTATTCCGATTACCGACGGACAAATTGAAGAACTCTATGTACTTGCCGCCCGTGCCAAAGACCTGGGACAGGATTATATTCCTGTACATATTTTCCCGGTGAACTTTAACAATCCTAAAAGTGTAGCGTATCTGAATAAATTTCTGTCGAACTTCAATGAATTTGTTCCATTCGAAAAGAGTATGCAGAATGCATTTTTCTATTTTGAAAAAAGTAATCAGGTGCCCCCGGTAGTCGTGAATGCAAAAGGTGAATATGTAATTGAAACGATGGCGGTACCGCTGGTGGAAGTTCCCAGGTCAGAAGTGCGTACCGTAAAGAAACTATTTCATCCCGAACAACCCATACCCGATTCCGATCTGGCCGTTAGTGTCGACAAACTTCCCTTGTATCCGGGAGGTAATGATTTGTTCAAAATCTTCATCGACAAGTTAAGTGCCGATATGGTGAAGGAACTCGAACCCGGTCAGCGGAAGGCTTTTGTATTGATGGAATATATCATCGACGAAAATGGTAAAACGATTTATGCCAATGCCATCAGCGGGGGAAATGATAAAATGAATTTGAAAATCCAGAAAGCCTTTACGGGTATGGGTTTGTGGATACCCGCCACCCGGCTGGGAAAAAATGTGGCCATCAAACTCAAACAAACCATCATGGTCGAATCTTCCTGATACACAAATCCCGTTCAGGCGCGTACAAGGGTTTGTACGGTTTCAGCCGACCATTGCTGTAAAACAATTTTTCTTCCGGCAATTAATGTTTCCACCAATTCCCCCCGATAGTGCCGGATCGTTAAAAGGGTGAGTGCTTTTTCTATGCTGATATTAAATAGAGCAGATGCCTGCCCAGCCAATGCGTCAATTTTCTCCGGAATATCATCAGTGCACACCTGTACAGTAACCGCGCCGGCCTGCAGCAGATTGGCCTCTATATGCAGGATGGAAAGCATCTGGCATAATTGTGCCAGTCCTTCTTCCCCGACAAATGAAAAATTGTTAGATCGCAAATGAATCAAAACCTGGTTTTGCTTTACAACGATAATAGGTGGAAGGCCGGTTACATGCTTTGCGTATATCCGGGTTCCCGGCAGCGCAGGATCGAGAAAGCATTTCACCATCAGGGGAATATTTTTATTTTGAAGGGGTTTGATGGTCTTGGGATGAATAACCTGAGCGCCATAAAAGGCCATTTCAATTACTTCGTCATAACCTAATTCGCTAATGTACTGAGCATCCGGAAATGCTTTTGGATCAGCATTCATGACCCCTTTTACATCCTTCCAGATAGTCAGGCTCCCGGCGTCGAGCAGGTTGGCAAAAATAGCCGCCGAATAATCGCTGCCTTCGCGGCCCAGCGTAGTGCTTTCATTGGCATCGGTAGAGCCGATAAAGCCCTGCGTCAGTACGATTCTTTCATTGTTGAACAGTGGGATAATTTGCTCATGCACCCGGGCGCTTGTTTTTTCCCAGTCGATATTGGCAGTACGGAAATGATCATCCGTTGCAAAAACGTCCCGCACATCCACCCAATGGGTTTTAATCCCATTCGCATTTAAAAAATAACTGACGATACCAGTCGACAGTAATTCTCCGATGCATACAATCTGATCATAATAATAATTGAATGGCCTCACGGGCTTATCATGCAGCAACCATTCTACTTCTGTAAAAAAATCAGCCAGTTTTTGTTGTAATCCGGTGTCTTTTGCCATTCCCAACGATTCGGCAATTCCTTCATGGCTTCTTTTGATTTCACCGAATAATTCCAGCGCTTTCTGTTGATATCCATCGTAGAATGCGGTTGCTACCTTTTCTAATGCATTCGTTGTTTTGCCCATGGCAGAAATCACGATAAGCAGTTTTTCCGAGCTGTAATGCTGCAGGATGGCCGGCAGATTATGTATTCTTTCAACAGAATCCACACTGGCGCCACCGAATTTGAAAACTTTCATGTAATCAGGATTTACAAAGGCGCAAAGATAACAGGGTTCCGGATCGCAATAACTATGTTAAAAAATATCCGTGCCCACTCGGCGTTCAACAATCGATTGTATATTATGGTGAAATATTGGCATTCTATGGGAGTTCTTTTTTTAAAAATAAATCTTTTACTGATTTTTTTTGCCGGTCCACATTGTGCTCAGAAGATTTATCCGGTGCCGGCTATGGAAACTGAGATTCTGCAATTCGTTAATGAGGACCGGAAGTCTCATGGTTTATCTGCTTTACAAATGAATCCAATGGAATCGTCACTGGCTGAGCAACACAGCCGGAATATGTCTGTCGGAAAAGTAAAATTCGGTCATGACGGATTCAAAAAAAGAGCCAAAACGATTCAGCAGCAGTTGGGCAGTACGGAAGTGGGGGAAAATGTTGCTTCCGGACAAATGTCCGCGCGGGAAGTCGTGGACGGATGGCTTCATAGTCCGGGTCATAAGAAAAACATTGAAGGCGATTTTACTCTCACCGGAATCGGATATGCCAGTGACCGTAAGGGAAATATTTATTTTACAGAAATTTTCTCCCGGTGAGCCGCCATGTTCACTGCCTTTTAGACTGCATGCCGTAACTTGCCCTTCATGGAAAAGCAAGCCATCATTTCGGTTCAGGAACTTTCAAAAAAATACGGCGATTTTGAAGCGGTAAAAAAAATCAGTTTCGAGGTGTTTCAGGGAGAAATTTTTGGATTGCTCGGTCCCAATGGTGCCGGGAAATCCACGACGTTGGAAATTATTGAAACACTGCGTAAAAAAACTTCCGGAAAAGTAGTTGTGGATGGGATCGATCTGGATATCAGCCCCAATGAAATTAAAAAATTAATAGGTGTTCAGTTACAGACGTCCGGATACTATCCGAATCTAAATTTAACGGAGTTGCTGATGTTGTTCGGCGGATTGTACAACCGCGATATCAAAGTGATGGAATTTCTTGAAAAAGTGAACCTGTTGGATAAAGCCAAATCGAAATATAAAGACCTCAGCGGCGGACAAAAACAACGTTTCTCCATCGCGACGACCCTGATTAATCAACCCAAAATTATATTTCTGGATGAACCCACCACCGGCCTGGATCCGCAGGCCAGGCGAAACCTCTGGGAGTTGGTTCGCGATATCCGTGCTTCAGGCACCACCGTGATTATCACCACCCATTATATGGATGAAGCCGAGGTCTTGTGCGACCGCGTGGCGATCATGGATTCCGGAACGATCATCGCCCTAGATTCGCCGGATCAGTTAATTGATAAATTGGTAGCTACCGGATTCGAACGACCCAAAGAAGTAAAAAAAGCCAACCTGGAAGATGTGTTTATTCAAATAACCGGAAAAGCATTGCGGGACGAATAAGTTTTAACGCTTCTGCCTAACATAAACGCCCAACGATCATGACAGACCTTCTATATCCCATCGGGAAATACGAACCCAAAGAGTATTCTGAATTGCAGAAAGAGGAATGGTTAAACCGTATAAAAGAATTGCCCACGCAGCTGGATTACGCCATTCAGAATCTGGACGCAGCGCAACTGCATAGTCCTTACCGCGAAGGGGGATGGAGCATCCATCAACTGATACATCATATTGCAGATAGTCATATGAATGCCTATATACGATTTAAACTCGCCCTGACAGAAGAGAATGCTACGGTTAAATCCTACGATCAGGCGCTTTGGGCTGAAATGGAAGATGTAAAACTGCTGCCGGTAAATATTTCCGTCACCCTTTTACACGCTCTGCATGCGAGACTTTATGAAGCCATTAAAAATCTTTCGCCGGAACAGTGGGCACGCACCCTTATTTATCCAGCCAAACCGGCGCCGGTCAGCATTTGGTTTTTACTCGGCATGTATGCCTGGCACGGGCAACATCACCTGGCGCATATTCTGTCCTTTCGTAAACTAAATCATTTGTAATGAAGGACCTGAGCTGGAAGAAAATTTCTTCAGAATACCTGTTGCAGGATACCTGGGCCACCGTTCGTAAAGATGTTTGTGAAACCAACGAGGGGAAAATTATCAATCCCTTTTATGTTTATGAATTTCCCAACTGGGTGACGGCCGTGGCAATCACCGAAGAGGGAAAAATTATTATGGAACGGCAGTATCGCCATGCGCTGGATCTTACCTGCTATGAAATTCCGGGTGGATGTGTAGATGATACAGACCCCTCACTGGAGGAAGCCATTGCCCGCGAACTCCTGGAAGAGACCGGTTATCGGTTTGCGAAATATGAATACTTAGGTAAAACCTCTTCAAATCCTTCCACCAACAGTAACTGGATGCATATGTATCTGGCTACCGGAGGGCAGTATGAAAGTGAACAGCAGCTGGATCACAATGAAGAAATAGAAGTTTATTTATTCAGTGTGGACGAGGTGAAAAAACTGCTGGCGGAGAATCAGATTATTCAAAGCATGCATGTCACGGCCTTGTTCTATGCGTTCACTAAAATGAAATTTCTTTAAGATTTACTTCCGCAGCGATAAAAACACTACCGCAAACCAGAATCAGATCTTTCGGCTTTGCCAGAAGCACGGCGGCTGCCAATGCATTTTTCAGTAAAGGATAGCTTTTCCCGATGAGTCCGATTTTTTCACCGTGAGCCTGCAGTTCAGTTTCCGGCAGAGCACGTGGTATCTGTGCGCGCGTGAAATAATAGTTTGCCAATTTGGGTAAATGCCGGAGGATTTTTTCTATTTCTTTATCTTTTACCAAGCCAATCACAATATGTAAATCTTCATGGGAAGTATTTTCAATCTGTCGGGCGATGGCTTTCATACCTTCTTCGTTATGACCCACATCGGTAACCATCAAGGGGTTTTCATGCAGGATATCCCAGCGGCCATGTAATCCGGTTAATGATTTCACCTGTTTAAGTGCCTGTTGCATCGCTGCATCCGGAATTTCATATCCTTTTTGATTCAAAAGAGAGATCACTTCAGCGACCGTCACAATATTTTTCAACTGGTATAGACCGGGCAGGTCCAGACTGAAATTTTTCTTTAAATTATTATGAACTTCTGTGATTTGCACATCAAGCAGATGGCCGGCCATTTTCCATTCGCCGACAAATCTATTTTTACTGGCGAAATGAAGTGGCGCTGCATTGTCATTCGCCACCCGAAGAAATACCTCTTTTACTTCAGGTTGTTCTTCACCCACCACGACCGGAACGCCGGGTTTGATAATCCC
>JAYWCS010000027.1:0-5519 GCA_043780315.1 Bacteroidota bacterium
TTTGGAAACGTGAGTGTGGCAGACCGCCAACAAGCTGTTTTTGCCATCAAACCCAGCGGTGTTCCCTACGAAGATTTACTGCCGGAAAAAATGGTGATCGTAGATTTTGAAGGCAAAACGGTGGAAGGCAGTCTGCGCCCTTCTTCCGATACAAAAACCCATGCGCTCTTATATAAACACTGGGAAAAGATTGGCGCCATCGTGCATACTCATTCAACGTATGCAACGGCCTGGGCTCAGTCCGGGCGCTCCATTCCAATTTATGGCACTACGCATGCGGATCATCATACCGGACCCATACCCTGTGCGCCACCCATGGCAGATCCGATGATCGAAGAAGACTATGAATATCAAACGGGTCGGCAGATTATTGAACATTTCGAAGAAGAAAATCTTTCCTACGAAGAAGTTGAAATGATTCTTGTCGGCAATCATGCGCCCTTTACCTGGGGTAAAAATGCGGCGAAAGCAATATACAATAGCGCCGTGCTCGAATCCATCGCCCAGATGGCTCTGCTGACAGAACAAATCAACCCGCAGGTAAAAGCGCTTAAGGCGGCCCTCATTAAGAAACATTTTGAAAGAAAACACGGACCGGATTCTTATTACGGTCAATAACCAAATAGATTATGTCGAATCTGAAGCAATGGGAAATCTGGTTCCTCACCGGCAGTCAGCATTTATACGGCGCGGAAACATTAAAAATAGTTCAGCAACATGCCGGGGAAATGGCTGCTTACCTGAATGCAAACAACGAGATCCCGGTAACGATCGTTTGTAAAAACATCGTCACCACCGCAGAAGAAATTTATCAGGTTTGTGCAGCAGCAAACACTCAAGCTGCCTGCATCGGAGTAATCACCTGGATGCATACATTTTCTCCCGCAAAAATGTGGATCCGTGGTTTGAAAATATTAAACAAACCCCTTCTTCACCTACATACGCAATTCAACCGCGATATTCCGTGGGGTGAAATCGACATGGACTTCATGAACCTGAACCAGTCTGCCCACGGCGACCGCGAATTCGGATTCATGATGACCCGCATGCGCATCGACCGGAAAGTAGTGACCGGTCACTGGCAGGATCCGGAGGTGATTCGCCAGATCGCCTGCTGGGCAAGGGCCGCCGCCGGATGGAACGACTGGCAGGGCGCCCGCTTTGTTCGGTTTGGCGATAATATGCGCAATGTAGCCGTCACGGAAGGAGACAAAGTGGAAGCAGAATTAAAATTTGGTTACTCCGTGAACACGCATGGGGTCGGCGATCTCGTCGCATTTATTCTAGACGTGCGTGATGCGGAAGTAAATCAACTCGCAGAGGAATATGAGTATACCTATCTGTTGACAGGAGATTTGAAAAAAGGAGAACGACAACATCATCATTTGCGGGAGGCAGCGCGCATAGAAACCGGTATCAGAAAATTTTTGGAAGCCGGGGAGTTCAAAGGATTTACCGATACGTTTGAAGATCTGCATGGCATGACCCAGTTGCCCGGCATTGCCGCCCAGCGTCTGATGCAGTCAGGATATGGCTTTGCGGGCGAAGGCGACTGGAAAACATCTGCCCTCGTGCGGGCAATGAAAACCATGGCGACCGGCCTGGCGGGGGGAAATTCTTTTATGGAAGATTATACCTATCACCTGGAACCGGGAAATGAAATGGTACTCGGCGCGCATATGCTGGAAATTTGTCCGACGATTTCATCCGACAAACCAACCTGCGAAATTCATCCACTGGGCATCGGCGGAAAATCGGATCCCGTACGACTGGTTTTTACCGGCAGCGCCGGTCCGGCACTGAATGCAACGATCATCGATCTGGGGGATCGTTTTCGAATGCTCGTCAATACGGTCGAAGCGGTATTGCCCCCACAGCCGCTGCCAAAACTACCCGTCGCGCGGGTGCTTTGGAAACCGTATCCGGATATGAAATCGGCTAGCACCGCTTGGATTCTGGCTGGCGGCGCGCACCATACCTGCTATAGTCAGAATTTAAACGTGGAGTGTTTAGCAGATTTTGCTGGGATGGCCGGAATGGAGTTTGTATTAATAGGAAAGAAAACAGATATTTATCAATTTAAGAATGAGTTGAGATGGAACGACCTGTATTACAAATTGAACAGGTAATGTCCATTTAAGTCATTCGCATCACAAGATTGCCCATATGAATAATCAATTGGTTTTTTCAGACTACCTCGTTTTTATCATGTACATTTTACTGGTTGGTTCTTATGGATACTGGATCTACAGTAAACGTAAAAGTAAAGAACATGATTCCAAAGGGTTTTTTCTCGCCGAAGGTTCACTTACCTGGTGGGCCATCGGTGCCAGCCTGATAGCCTCTAACATCTCGGCTGAACAATTTATCGGCATGAGCGGGAATGGTTTTTTTGTGGGGATCGCCGTATCCGCTTACGAATGGATCGCCGCACTCGCCCTCATCATCATTGCCATCTGGTTTATTCCCATCTATCTCAAGAATAAGATCTATACCATGCCGCAGTTTCTTAAAATGCGGTACAATGAAACGGTGGCCATGATCATGGCCATTCTCTGGTTGTTTATTTATGTGTTCGTTAACCTGACGTCCATCTTATATCTCGGGGCAGTCGCCATCAGCGGACTGCTCCCCTCTGGCAGCAATGTAGACTATCTGCATATCGTGATGATTGCGCTGGCCGTTTTTGCTATTTTTATTACCCTCGGCGGTATGAAAGTAATCGGATTCACGGATGTGATTCAGGTAACGGTATTGATTATCGGCGGACTTGCCACTTCTTATATGGCACTCGATAAAGTAGGCGATGGCCAGGGCGTTACCCATGGATTTTCGACTCTGTTGAAACTCGCACCCGATCATTTTCATATGATTTTTAACAAACCCACGGCGTCCACTTCGCAGGAAGAAATCAATAAATACCTCATCCTTCCCGGTATCCTGATGTACGCAGCCGGCCAATGGATCGTGAACCTGAATTATTGGGGCTGCAATCAATACATCACGCAACGGGCGCTGGGCGCGGATCTGAATACGGCGCGGAATGGATTATTATTTGCCGCGTTCTTAAAAATGATCATGCCCATCATCGTGGTATTACCGGGTATCGCAGCTTACGTGTTGCATACACAGGGCAAACTCCATGTAGCCAATATGGATGGTGCGTACTCTGCCGTACTCGGCTTTCTTCCGGCCGGATTGAAAGGACTTTCCATTGCGGCACTTACGGCCGCCATCGTGGCATCGCTTGCCGGAAAGCTGAACAGCATCTCGACGATCTACACGCTCGACATCTATAAAAAATATATTAATAAAGGAGCCGACGATCAGAAGATGGTGAAAATGGGAAGAGTTTTTGCTTTGCTCGCCTTGGTCATCGCCATTCTTTTCACATGGAAAGATGTGCTGGGCATCAGCAGTGCAGGTGGTTTTACCTATATACAGAAATATACGGGATTTATTAGTCCGGGTGTTTTCGCCATGTTCATCCTGGGCATGTTCTGGAAGAGAACCACCGGTGCCGCCGCGGTTGTCGGCGTTGTCACCGGCTTGGCATTATGTCTTTTCTTTAATGAATACGCACCCGCTTTATTCGGCAATAACACCTGGTTGTACACGGCTTATCCAAATGGAAAAGGTGGTTATGAAATGCCCTTCCTGATTGCGATGGGTCTTTCCTTTTTCTTTACCGTGGTCGTAATGGTAGCGATCAGCCTGACGGGTCCTAAAATAAACCCGAAAGCATTCGCTCTCGACCCCACCATGTTCAGATTAAAACCTCAGACGATTGCTCTTATTGTAACGATACTTCTGATGTTAACAGCTCTTTACATCAAGTTCTGGTAACCTAACATTGAAATTATTGCATGCCCTGAATCGCATCCTGTGAGCCAGAACTATTCATATTCTTTCTTTTGAATACGGATACATCCATTTTACCGAACCGGTAAGAAAAATTCACGCGCACCAGTTGCGGGTCGCGCAGACGGTTATATTGTTGGGTGAAAAATTCGCTCTGTGAATACTGATCTGTCCAGCGGGTACGAAAGATGTCGCTTATGGAAATACTCAGGGAAGCAGCATCATTCTTCAGGAAGCTCTTACTTAAAGCAGCATCGACCGACCAGAACGAAGAAATATATCCTTGTGATGCACTCTGCACACCGCCACTACCGGGGCCGCCACCCATTCCACCGCCGCCGGTATTAACGGGCAGGTTGGATTTGGACTGGTAGAACCCGGTGATCTGCATTTTCAATTTCCACGGGAGTTTAAAACTCGCATTCATTTTTCCAAACCAACTCCAGAGAGCGGGTTGCGATGCAGCCACATTGGTGGTATTGATGTAAGAATTATAGACGTTCACATTGGTTGTTAAATCAAACCATTTGGTGAATGTATTCACTGCGGTAAATTCAGCGCCGACAGACTGACTATAATTCGCATTGATATAGGTATTCACCAAATCCGGCTTACCTGAAATCGCGTTGGTGAATGTATCCAGAAAGCGCGTGATCAGGTTGTTGGTCCGCTTGTAATACAGGGAGGCAAGGAACGTATTGTTTCCCGTAAGTGTTTTGAGATACGAAAATTCCAGCGAATTGGTGAATTCCGGCAGCAGGCCGGGATTACCACGGGTAATATTTAAACTATCAGAATAATCAGTATAAGGAATGAGCTGGAAGAAATTCGGACGGTTAATCCGGCGCGTATAACTCAACTGCAACTCCTGTTTGTTGCCCAGTTTCTGACTTAGAAATAAAGACGGAAAAAGACTGATTAGATAAGAATTACTAAAATGCTGATTGACATTTAAAAGCTCTCCGGTATAATCGGAACTCTCCGCCCGTAAACCGGCCTGATATCCGAAATCCTTGATCGCGCTGGTAAATGACACATATCCTGCATATACATTATTTGTGTTTGTATAGTTGGTAGAGGCTGCGGGCACCGGGTAATAATTTCCCTGTCCCGCGCTGTCATAAAAGGTATTGGTATTGCTGATCAGATGCTGCGTATTAAATCTCAATCCCGCTTCAAATTTTGTTTTTGCATTAAAGGGATGTACATAGTCCGTTTGGATCGTAAGCGTTTTATTGGTGCCGTTCCCGTTCACTTTTTGTTCCCGTGTACCGGCAACATCTGATCCGGGCATACCAGTAAAATAATTGGTGGAAGTTAATGCATCATTTACATTTTTACCGCCGAAATAATTCAGGTCGGCCGTGATATTCTCTCCTTCTTTGGGAAACAGATGTTTAAAAGCCAACTGTAATCCGTTCGCATCGAATGTACGCTGACTGTTCACGATTCGATCGCTGTAATCGGTCACTGTAGAATCTTTCGGATAAAATGTATTATTGGTAATGTTCAGTATCTGGTTGGGTTTGAACTGACCGTGTACATGCAGATAGGTCAATGAAAAAGTAGTTCGGTTGGTTGCGAAATAATCCATGCCGACGCTTCCAAAAGCAAATGCCCCTTTGTTTTTATTTGTCAAGCTCTGAAAAATGGAAGTC
>JAYWCS010000028.1:0-3521 GCA_043780315.1 Bacteroidota bacterium
CTGCCCGCCTACGCACCCTTTAAACCCAGTGAATCCGGATAACGCTTGCACCCTCCGTATTACCGCGGCTGCTGGCACGGAGTTAGCCGGTGCTTATTCCTCTGGTACTGTCAGGAGGATAAGAATATCCTTTTTTCGCCCCAGAGAAAAGAAGTTTACAATCCAGAGGACCTTCATCCTCCACGCGGCATGGCTGGGTCAGACTTGCGTCCATTGCCCAATATTCCTTACTGCTGCCTCCCGTAGGAGTCGGGCCCGTGTCTCAGTGCCCGTGTGACTGGTCGTGCTCTCACACCAGTTACTGATCGTAGGCTTGGTGGGCCGTTACCCCGCCAACTACCTAATCAGACGCACGCCCATCTCTAACCGCCTGAGCTATAATTATAAAGTGATGCCACTTCATAATGTTACGGAGTATTAATCCGGGTTTCCCCGGGCTATTCTCCAGTTAAAGGAAGGTTGCGTACGTGTTCCGCACCCGTTTGCCGGTCGCCACCCATGTATTGCTACACTGTGCTGCCCCTCGACTTGCATGTATTAAGCCTGCCGCTAGCGTTCATCCTGAGCCAGGATCAAACTCTCCATTGTAAATGAGTTTT
This sequence comes from Bacteroidota bacterium, assembly GCA_043780315.1. Taxonomy (GTDB): domain Bacteria; phylum Bacteroidota; class Bacteroidia; order Chitinophagales; family Chitinophagaceae; genus Puia. The sequence goes on from JAYWCS010000028.1 coordinate 600, forward strand.
GACCATGACTTTAATCTCTTTTCGGAAATTAACGTCTTGTTCGAATGTGTTTGCTGAATAAACCTTACTCTGCTCCCGTTTTCAAAACGAGAAAAAAGTTGCTGTTGCTTCCATACTTTCAAAGAACTTCCGGCGTTACTGCCGCCCCGTTTTTTTCAGCGGGGATGCAAAGGTAAGTGCCTTTATCTATTCGACCAATTATTTCTCAAACAAATCTTGAGAAATTTTTAGTACCAGAATCTTTTTAAGAACTGTGATTTTATCGGACAGCAAATGTACAACCTAAATCCATCCGAAGAAACTTTTCTGCTTAATAATTTATTCACATTTTGTTTCTTTCTTCACTAATTAAGCGTTCTTTCAAAAAGCGGGTGTAAAGATAAGTACCAACCATTTCATTCCAAATATATTTTGAATGATTTCGTAAAATAGATATTTGGAAAAACGGAATATGCAAATGTAGAAATGAGAAAATGTGGAAGTGTGTGAATGACTACCCTGTAATGCGCGTGAATAGAGGGTTATAGAGGATTACTATTTTTTGTGAAAACAGTTTGCACGTTTGCAGAAAAAATTTGCTTTCAAATCATTCTATTCGTATAAGCAGCACAAATAAAATTTCATACCCTTTGATTTTCGCTTTTCACATTTCATTTTACACGGATTATTACAACATTTCATTTACAGCTTTCCACATTTTCACTATACGCCCTACGCTTTTCAATTTTCTAAAAGATAACCCGCGGGATAATTCACCCTCTCCAGAAACAAGCCCTTTGCCGGCACATTGAAATTTACTCTGGCCGGATCCTTTCCCAGGATAATTTCTTCGAATTCAGAAGCTGTCACCCGACCCCTGCCCACCCCTAACATCGTCCCGGTTAACCCGCGAACCATGCCCCGCAGGAACCGGTTTGCCCGGATCCGGTAGATCAACACCCCTTCTTCCAGCTTCCATTCACTCTCAAATATGGTACAACGGAAATGATTTACCTGGGTATTGCGCTTCGAAAAGCTCGTAAAATCGTTGAAAGCAGGCAAACGGCCGGCAACTTCCTGCAACCGGCTCAAATCCAGCGGAAAGGGATAAAAATAGGCCCGGTCTGCCAGAAAAGGATTTTTGACACTATATACATGGTATCTGTATTCCCGGCTTTCCGCATCAAAACGGCAGTGTGCCCCTTCCGGCATTACCCGGATACCCTGTATACTGATATCGGCCGGCAGAATCGCATTCAGCCGGTAAACGGCTTCCCGCATTATCTGTGGCTCAAAATCGAAATGAAAATAATTTTGCAGGGCATGCACGCCGGTGTCCGTGCGCGAGGCGCCGGTCAGGGTAACCGGCTGCCGGAAGAACGTCGCAAAAGCTTTTTCAACTTCTTCCTGGATAGAACGTGCATTGTCCTGCACCTGAAATCCACTGTAAACGGTGCCTTTATAGGCTACTTCCAAAAAATAACGGGGCATATCCAAAGGTAAGCGCTGGCTGCTTAAGAGCGCTTTTCTGCCAGCAAAGCAAATTTTTTCAGGATACTTTTATCCGTGAACATATCCCCCAGCTCGTGAAAACTTGAATGATCGGATATATGCAGATGAGCGGCATCCAATAGGCGGTAGCGCGCTTTTTCAGAGACGAACAACCCTGCCAATAGGCGGATCTGCGCCGCCGAAAAACATTTCAGCGCAAAGGCGCCGGAGGCGACCGCGATTTTTTCCTGCTCGGAATTGGCCTCTAGAATGGCTGTCCGCAAAGATTCCAGGTCGGCATCATTCGCAAACTGATTGCACGCGAAGGGCGTTTTGACTGCGGCAGGATGAGCCATTGTGCGCATAGTATCTCCGGAAACCGGTAGGCGGTCGGACGCGCCTGCAGCAGACGGTGAGACCGGTGTCGCTGAAGGCGCGATAATCGGAGTTACAAGCACAACGGATGGCTTTTTAGCCGTCATATCCCTGGTTTCAAAATAGACAAACAAGGTAACCGTATCGGCCAGCCCGTTTTTGCCGATGTCAATAAAAACCATTTTTCTGGATATCTTCAGAGAAATTTCCCTCAATTTCTTTATACCTGGGTTGAATACAACGGCCGGTGGAAGCGGTTTTACGGCAGCCAGGCTATCCCGGATCCGCTTTTTTTCCATTTTAGCCAGGGCAATCGCCCCTGGTTTTCGTGCAATGCTGTCCGCCGGCTTTAATAAAGTAGCTTCCGGCGCTTTCTTTATGGCAGCATCCGCCGTTTTTGCCAAACCCATTGAATCCGTCTTTTGAATTTTCCCCATGGCCGTATTCTGATCGAAGCCCATGCCGGTATAGGTGTTATACATAACGGAAGAATCGTTTACCACCGCGGCCATCAGTCGGGAAAATCCATCTTCCCTTTTTACTCCCTGCTCCAGCAGCCGGCTACTGTCGATTTCTTTAAGGGTGTGAATAGTTTCCTTCGTCTGCCAGTTATAGAGTACCCAGCTGCTATCGGCTCCTTTCAACTGAAATCCTAAGTCCTTTTGATGAATTTTTACCGGAAATACCTGCTCCGGGATCCGTTGTTTGGGAAACCGGATATTGAGCCGGTAATTACTATCTCCTAAATGGGATAATACCAGGTGTCCGTGACCAGACGATGCGTATAGCTGATCCCCAATGCGTACCGTAAATGCCTGCTTGTTTTCTGCATCGATTAATACCAGATAACCCGGTGTCTGAGCGCGGGCAAAGGAAGAAATCAAAATTAACAGGAGAACCAATACACCGTTCATCCTAAAGAAACAGCTCTTTTGCATTTTTTATATTTCTTGCTGATTCATACATCCCTAGATTTGCCCAATGCATAAAATAATCCGAATGAAACGACTCGTGCTATTGATGTTTTCTTTTACAATGTTTTTAAACGTTCAATCTCAGGATACCAGCCTCTCTGCC
>JAYWCS010000029.1:0-4179 GCA_043780315.1 Bacteroidota bacterium
CAGGAAGTATTTACCGACCCGAGTTATTTTGGTCAGGTCCTGGTTATGAACAGCGTCCATATTGGTAATTATGGGGTCAGGGAAGCCGATGTGGAATCCGATAGTGTGAAAATCCGCGGATTGATTGGCCGCAATCTGGAAGAACAGTTTTCCCGGATACAGGCCAGCGGATCGCTCGACGATTATTTGAAAGCCAACCACATTGTTTGTATCGAAGGGGTTGACACCCGGGCTCTCGTCACTCATATTCGGTTGAAAGGGGCCATGAACTGTATTATTTCTTCGGAAATACTGGACGTAAATGAGCTGAAAAAACAATTGGGGGCCGTACCCGATATGGACGGTCTCGAACTGGCATCAGTCGTTTCTACCGGGGAAACATACCAGGCCGGTAACCCGTCTTCCCCCATCCGCATTGCCTTGCTGGATTTCGGGGTTAAAAAAAATATTGTAAAATGTATGATCGACCGGGGCGCCTTTATAAAGGTGTTTCCGGCTAAAACTCCGCTCAGCATATTGAACGAATTCAGCCCGTCAGGTTATTTTCTCTCCAACGGCCCGGGCGATCCGGCTGCCATGAATTACGCGGTCGAAACCGTTAAAGAGATCCTGAAAGAAGAAAAACCATTATTTGGTATCTGCCTGGGACATCAGTTGCTCGCACTCGCCAATGATATACCTACCTTTAAAATGCATCACGGTCACCGCGGACTCAACCATCCGGTGAAGAATTTGATTACCGGCAAATGCGAGATTACTACCCAGAACCATGGCTTTGGCGTGGATCCGGTAGCGGTACGCAGAAAATCGGCGGTGGAAGTCACTCATGTCAACCTCAACGACGATTCGATAGAAGGTATCCGGCTCCGGAACCGACCGGTATTCTCGGTACAGTATCATCCGGAAGCCACCCCGGGACCCCACGATAGCCGATATCTTTTTGATGAATTCATCGACTTGATAAAAAAGTCTTCCTACGAAGGGTAGCATGAGAATACAACTAAAAAAACCAATATAAAACGGTTCCCGGTTCAGCACTTAGCGTTGGACTGAAAACTGTATTTTTGCACTCTATTAAACCTTTTCTTCTGTGGCATTGATAAAGAGTATTTCAGGTATCCGGGGCACGATCGGGGGCAAACCCGGCGACAATCTGAGTCCACTGGATATCGTTAAATTTACGGCAGCTTTTGGTACCTGGGTGAAAGAAACCAGTTCGCATTCCAAGAAAATTGTGATCGGCCGCGACGGTCGTATCAGCGGGGAAATGGTGCGAAATCTGGTGGTGAGCACACTCACCGGCCTGGGGCTGGATGTGCATGATCTGGGCCTTTCCACGACCCCGACCGTTGAAATGGCGGTAACGGGAGAAAAAGCAGCCGGCGGAATTATTATTACCGCCAGCCATAATGCCAAGGAATGGAACGCATTAAAACTCTTGAATCATCTGGGGGAATTTATCAGCGCCGAAAACGGACAGTATATTCTCGGTAAAGCCGCCAAAGATGAATTCGTTTTTGCATCGGTTGACAAACTCGGCAGTTATTCAATCGATAACAGCTATCTGCATAAACATATTCAGGCTGTAATCAACTACCCCCTGATCGACCTGCCGGCTATTCAGGGTAAACATTTTAAAGTAGTTGTCGATGTGATTAATTCTACCGGCGCCTTGTTTATACCGCCATTACTACGGGCCCTGGGGATTGAAAATATACGTGTGTTGAATGAAGAAGTAAACGGAAAGTTTGCCCACAATCCGGAACCCGTTCCCGAGAACCTCGCTGCCCTCAGTGCGGAGGTGAAAAAAACCGGGGCGGATCTGGGGATTGCCGTAGATCCCGACGTGGACAGGCTTTGTTTTGTTTGTGAAGATGGATCCATGTTTGGGGAAGAGTTTACGCTGGTGGCGGTGGCCGATTATGTGCTTTCGCAGAAGCCTGGTAATGCAGTCAGCAATATGAGCAGCACGAAGGCGCTGAAAGAAATTACCCTCAAACACGGCGGTCAATATTTTCCTTCGGCGGTGGGCGAAGTGAATGTGGTGAATAAAATGAAAGAAGTAAATGCGGTGATTGGGGGAGAAGGAAACGGTGGCATCATCGTGCCGGATTTACATTACGGCAGAGACGCGCTGATCGGGATTGGACTCTTTCTGAGTGCGTTGGCCCGTCACAAAAATGGTATGCGTTCCTTCAGAACCAAATTTCCGGATTATTTCATTTCGAAAAATAAGATTGAGCTGGAAAAGAATGTCGACATGGATAAACTTTTCGATCAGATCAAAACGAAATATAAAAATCATCCGGCGAATACAGAAGATGGTTTGAAAATCGAATTTGACGAAGATTGGGTGCATCTCCGGACATCCAATACAGAGCCCATCATCCGCATCTATGCGGAGAGTAATTTCGAAACGACTGCGAACAATATTGCCAGGCGGTTGATGAAAGACATACAGGAGTTTATTTAAACTCCTTATAATTTTTTAAAAGAATGGAAAGAATTTATTTTGATAATGCGGCTACCACACCGCTGGATCCGGACGTACTGGAAACGATGATGCCCTATCTGACGGATAAATTCGGAAACCCCTCTTCGATCTATTCGTACGGACGTGAAAGCCGTATGGCTATTGAACAGGCGAGGAAAATGGTCGCCAAAATACTACATGCCCATCCGGCAGAAATTTTTTTTACTAGTGGTGGAACAGAAAGTAGTAATGCTGCCGTCCGTGCCGCCGTACAGGATCTGGGTTGCCGGCATATTATCAGTTCACCACTCGAGCACCACGCCACGCTGCATACCGTTCATTACTATCAGGAGACAGGGGAAGCGCAAGTGCATTTACTCAACGTGCTTCCCAATGGTCACTTGGACCTGCACCAATTGGATGTACTGCTTGCCACTATTGGAGCAAAAACATTAGTGACCCTGATGCATGCCAATAACGAAACCGGAAATCTGCTGGATATTCAGGCAGTGGGAGAAATTTGTAAAAAACAGGGTGCGATCTTTCATTCTGATACGGTTCAAACCGTGGGTCATTATGATTTTAATCTGAGCACGCTGCCGGTTCATTTTATAACCGGCGCTGCCCACAAATTTCATGGGCCAAAAGGGGTTGGTATTTTATATATCAATGAGCAATTAAAAGTGCGTCCCCAGATTCATGGCGGATCACAGGAACGCAATATGCGCGCCGGTACTGAAAATGTTTATGGTATCGTGGGTTTTGCCAAGGCCCTCGAACTGGCATCGAAAAGAGCAACGGAGGAAAGCGCCTATATCAACGAGCTGCGGATTTATATGGCAGATGAAATAAAAAAAACCATTCCGCTGGTGGAATTTAACGGCGATCCATTTGGGAAATCACTGTATACCGTGTTGAGTGTAAGTTTTCCGAAAACAGAAAAAGCAGAAATGCTGTTATTTAATCTGGATATCAATCATATTTGCGCTTCTGGTGGAAGTGCCTGCACCAGCGGTGCACAGCAGGGTTCGCATGTGATACGAGCCATCTATCCGGATTCAGATCGCGCAACGGTTCGATTTTCTTTTAGCCGTCATAATACCCGGCAGGAAGTAGACGCGGTGGTAAAGAAATTAAAAGACCTTATTTAGTTTGCTGCAAATAAAAAAATCCAGTCATTTACACTGGATCCTTTTATTTGTTTTCGTAATTAATTTTCGAAGGGAGCAGATGGATCTTGGACCAAAAACGGGCAATGTTCAATAGCAAATTTACTGCAATTCTGATTTCTAATTCCTATTTAAAGCTTTTTTTCGAACGAGGAAAATCTTAACATTTTTTTCGGAATCCGGTTGGTCTATTGTATGATCACCAATTGATTTTTTATAGACTCACCATTGGCGGTTAATCGGGCGACATAAGTTCCGTAATGCAACTTGCCTGTTTTAGATACCTGAACATTTTCGCGACCATTCAACGTTGTCCAGTTTGTTTCGCTGATTTTATTTCCACTGAGATCAAAGAATTCCATTTTAACTGCCTGCAGATTTTCGTCTGATTCAATATAAATCATATTGTTTTGAACCAGGGTTGGATAAATTTTTGTACCCGCTGTAATGTTATTCGAAATCCGAATAACGGGTGACTGAGTCGTATGACCGTCTTTCCCGATTACTCTGATGCGATAATAAGAGGTGCCGTTTAAC
>JAYWCS010000030.1:0-3865 GCA_043780315.1 Bacteroidota bacterium
TTGAGAACATGCTCAATGAACGACCAATCAGAAAATTTAATTACTTAACAGCAAATCAAGTGCTACGAAAGAAAATTGCACTTATTACTTGAACTTACAAAATTTAAAGTTAACAAGGGTTTTAATTGCTAACTCTAATTCTCATGGCCGAACTTCGGGGAAGCTTACACTGCAGTTTGCTATCCAGCAGATTTTTAAATTCAATAAACGATTTGGGGCCTGTTTCCTTAACTGCTTTTTCCATGCCTAACAAATAGAACATAGCCTGACTGGCGATGAACGCATAAACAGCCAAATCTAAAAATTGAATAAGTTGTTGCATTCGAAATTTTATGCTATGCCAATTCAAGTTATCCCTTTATTGTTAATTAAACTATTCAAGAAATACCTTTTGCCTCCTTAACTATCCGATTCTCTTATGGTAGTTTAGTAGTTTTTGATTTTCAAAAAGGATTGGATTATAATTTTTCCATACGATGTCAGGAGTCGTTCCTTTCAAGGAGCATGCCGTCATTTTTTATTGTACCATTTATATTAGCGGTCGATCACGAGCTGGGCATGGAAGATCGACTCGAACTCAAAGCGGTCGATTACCTCGCGTTGCATGTTGGAATGCAGCGCTTCGATGTAGGCATTGTCGAGTGGCGTGGCTACATGCGCGAACTCGTGGTAAATATCTTTTTCTTTAAGCTATTTTCTTACGACTTCAAAATCCAATGTTTGCTTGCCAGCAGGTATTTATTACAACGAAATCATGGTAACCGAGCAACATTCTTTCGAGATCTCCGAACCATTTATCGCCAGTGATTCTTTCGCCCTGACCATGCACATAGATATAACGATGAAAGGCCACGCGCGTATGAATTATAAGGAACTTTGTATATATAAAGTAAGTGGCGGCAAGATTGTGTCGGAGCAATTCCTGATGTAAGAACCTGAACGGAATAAAACTTTCAGGTGTCGTCCTCTTCAAATGCCCGAGCCATCCCGCTGATTTCACTTGCAGTGATCGCATATTTTTTTGCAACTGTCTTCCATTTGGTTACTGAGCGTCTGATGCGCTTAAGAATAGTTTCTGCATTTTTTTCTATCCGGAAATATTTTGCAACAGAAATCGCGAGTCCGAAGTCCAGTGCGTTGTCGGTTTCGGAAATATTCAGGGTTAGGCCCAGGCCCTGATCATTGGGGTTGACATCATAGGCCGGTGCCAGCGACCATCCACCGGCAGCCAGCAAAAAGCCATGGTTCCGCAAATGGTCATCGGTATTTTTCACCGCAATATTAAAGACGATCCTGCGCCATAGTTCTTCCAGATCCCTTTTCGGGTCCGCTCCGTTTTTAATAATGAAGCCCGCGATATCCAGGTAGGACACGCCTTCCGCTCCATCGCTCCGGCCCAGCAGCGTCATCGCAGAGGCGAAGTGCACGCGGCGTTTGGTTCCGATCCGGTCAAAACGTTTGGATAAATAGGTGTGTCGTTTGTCATTAAATTGTTTTACCTGTCCGGTAGCCACATCGATTCCCGCATCCTTTGCCAATTCGTTCGCGACCATCTCCCAGGCACCGGTATCCGCGCGATCGCCGGCCGCCGGAAATTTAGCGATCCAGAGATTCCCTTTTTCATCCGTCACACCGGCCTTCGGTCTGGCCCCGCCGAGAGACGCACCCGGCGCGAGTAAGATGTTCAGCCATTTCAGTGATTCCCGGTCCGACAGCGTTTCTTTCTCCAGCTGTGTACTCGCGAATTCCAGTTCCCTCAGGGAAGTCCACGGGGGTGCTGCGAGATCCGAATTATCGTTTAAGAAAGGCCCGTCTTCCGACAATTTAAATCGCAGGGCGCCCAGGCGTTGCTGGTCAAATACGCCAAGTAGATAATCTTCCGGGAACAACGTTTTTTCTGTTCGTTTTTCCAGGCGTGCGGCGATCGCTTCGCGTCTTTTCATGAGTAGATGTCCCCAGCGATCCGGTGAAGAATCCAAAAAAATCCCAAAATTTTTTTTATCGGTGTTTAAATATTGCGTACCAGTGAAAAGCTGAAGGTCCGGATCCAGTAATTGTGCCTGCCCGCGATCCAGCCAGGATTTTTCGTAGGCAAATGAAAAGACCTCCCGACCTTTTGTATGGGTAACCGAAAGTGTACCCATGCGCGTCGGGCCTTTTAATTCGAACCAGTCTGCATACACTAAAATATCCATCGTCTTTTCCTTCTTATTTTTTCTTTGGCCCCCGCTTGCCCGTTTCCAAATTCGCATCCTGAAGGCGTCTGCCAAGTTCATCATCAGATCCCAGTTTTGTGAGATCTTTTTCAAGACCCAGGACAAACAGCACCTGGGCATAGGCTCCCATGGTCACATTGGGTGACCCTTTTTCGATCTGCCATAACGTCGTCCGGCTAATGGCTGCGCGTTCACAGACCTGATCGGTCGTGAGCCTGCGACGCAGACGCGCAAGTTTCAGATTTTCCCCGAGTTCCTCCATGATCTTCAGGAGTTTAGGAACCGGTGTAATGGATCGTTCGTTCATAATGTTCGCTATAATTAACAAATATAGCTATGAATGTTTGTTATAGCAAACGTTAAATGAACTTACCTCTTTTTAGAGGATTTGGCAGTTGGATTAAGTAGCCTGGCCCAAGCGAACCATTACCAGTTCCTGTTCCACGACGACGCACATTTTGTCATTGACCATAAACCAAAGGCCATCAAACATCTTTTTCTCTTCTGTAATTTTATGGGTTTTACTGATGATCCCGCGCGTGCGGTTCGCCAGCTTTTCGTTGTACGCCATTAGTCAACTGGAGTCGCAAACTGGTAGTCTCCATCTTTGGGAGATAACAAAAAACTACCTTCGCCGAATTCTCATTGACTCAATATGAAAACTTATTTTATTTCCGGTATTGCCGCGGACAGGCGACTGTTCAGGCGTATTCACTTGCCCCCCGGATTTAACGCAGTGTATCTGGATTGGAATAAACCCCATCCGGACGAGTCACTTAAAAACTACGCCGATCGTCTTTCGGAAAACATCAATAAAGAAGAACTTTTTGTACTCATCGGTACCTCTCTCGGGGGCATCATGGCAACGGAAATTGCGCTTAAATATAATCCGGTCGCTGTTATTATCATTGGCAGCGTGCCTGTTGTGTCTCAGTTACCGCGGTATTTCAGAATAGCCGAAAAATTGAAGTTGTATAAATTATTCCCGGGTTCATTTTATAAATTTTCAGCCAAGGTTAAACACTATCTGACACCGGAAGACCCGGACGATAAAAAACTTATCATCCGGATGATAGCCGAAACAGACCCCGCCTTTATAACATGGGGGATTCAGGCCGTTTTGAAATGGAGAAATAGAAGAATTCCCAAATCTCTTTATCATATCCACGGAACCAGAGACGAAGTATTTCCTTACAGGTTCACCTCACCCACCCATACCATTACCAAAGGCGACCATGTAATCGTAATTACCCGTTATGAGGAAGTAAACAAAATTATAGCAGAAATATTATGTAGATTAAAATAAGTTGCACAGTTAGTTCTCACTACTGCCGTAAATGTTCTATGTAGTACTATTGTACTTCCCCCTAAATGGCCAAACTAAATTAGTAAATTAATTTAGTCATCTTTCAATTTTAAGTTATGGCAAAACAACGCAGAAGCTTTTATGTCGAACAGGAGCTTCAAATCATCCAGGAAGCAGACCAGCATGGGACTACACAAACGCTTGGTAAACACAACATTTCGCATTCGGTTTATCTCAGGTGGACGAATCAATTTAATCAGGGCGGCGTGCAATCACTAAAGCCTCCGTACCGGATAGTAGATCCGGAACTCCGGGCTTTGCAGGAAGAAAATGCAAGGCTCAA
>JAYWCS010000031.1:0-3569 GCA_043780315.1 Bacteroidota bacterium
GATGGAAATAAGAAAACGGTCCTGGTGCACTGCTGGCGAGGGGGTATGCGCAGTGCAGGAATTGCGTGGTTGTTGGACTTGTATGGATTTAAAGTGCTCACGCTTTCCGGGGGCTATAAAGTTTTTAGAAAATGGGTACTCCAACAGTTTGAAAAATCATATTCCTTAAAAGTAATCGGAGGTTACACAGGCAGTGGCAAAACAGCTCTTTTACAATATCTGAAAGCGAGAGGCGAAGCGATCATTGACCTTGAAGGGCTTGCCCGCCACAAAGGATCTGCGTTTGGAAACCTGGAAGATTCAAAGCAGCCTTCTCAGGAACTATTTGAGAATCAACTTGCCGTCGCGCTTTATGAGGCATCATGCAAACAGCAGACTATCTGGATAGAGGATGAAAGCCAGCGAATCGGTTATGTAAACATCCCGACGAAATTGTACCGGTCCAAGCAACTCATGCCGGTCTATTTTATTGAAGTGCCGTTTGAAGATCGACTAAAATTTATCATAACCCATTATGGCCAATTTGAAAAAGAGCGGTTGATAAATGCGATCCTGCGCATTAATAAAAGACTCGGTTCTCTCGAAACAAAAACAGCTGTTAACTATTTGGCTGAGGATAATATTGAAAAATGTTTCGCCATTTTGTTGATATATTACGATAAGTGCTATGAGAAAAGTTTATTCGAATTATATGAAAATACAAAACGAAAAATGAAGAAGATTCAGTGCACTGATGTGAACGCGGAGGTAAATGCACAACGTATATTAAAACTATTTGAAAATATCCAGAACCATGAATGCTGACAACAATCCGGAAATTAAACTCACTCAATACTCGCATGGTGCAGGTTGCGGGTGCAAGATATCGCCCAAAGTGCTTGAGGAAATACTCAGCAGCAATTTTGTGATGCCCGATGACGATAAATTAATCGTGGGTAACCATAGTAAAGATGATGCGGCGGTATATGATATTGGCAACGGCACGGCGCTGATCTCGACCACCGATTTTTTTATGCCCATTGTTGATGACGCATTTGATTTTGGCCGCATTGCCTCTGCTAACGCCATTAGCGATGTGTATGCTATGGGCGGGAGACCCATTTTGGCTATTGCCATTCTGGGATGGCCTGTTCATGCGTTGCCTGCCGCTCTTGCAAGGCGTGTCATAGAAGGCAGCCGCAGTGTCTGCAAAGAAGCAGGCATCCATCTTGCAGGTGGCCACAGCATAGATTCGCCGGAACCGATCTTTGGATTGGCAGTGAATGGTTTTGTTGATATCGACAATATCAAACAAAACAATACAGCACAGCAGGGCGATATATTATTTCTTACTAAAAAATTGGGAGTCGGTATATTGACTACCGCAGAAAAAAAAGGAATGTTGAAGGAGGCGCACCGGCAATTGGCACCGCAACAGATGATGCAACTCAATAAGGTTGGGGTAGCATTGGGGAAAATCAAAAACGTGCATGCGATGACGGACGTTACCGGTTTCGGCTTACTCGGGCATCTCACTGAAATGGCAGAAGGCAGTGGATTAAGCGCAGCCCTGGATTTTAAGAATATCCCGTTGATTACGTCAGAACTCAGAGAATATATCAACTTGAATTGCGTACCTGGTGGAACTTACAGGAACTGGGAAAGCTATGGAGATAAAATTGAAATGGACAGGGAGATCGATGAAGTATATGCAAAAGCGATTCTGGCGGATCCGCAAACAAGCGGCGGCTTGTTAATTGCAGTGTCACCCGCCTCGGCAAATGAGGTAAGAGACTTACTGCTCACGCATCAGTTGTTTGCAGAGCCAATCGGGCAGATAACATTGAAGCAAAAAATGATTGTGTTCGTGCATAATTGACTGTAGGCCCACTTTTGTTTGTACGGTCAGCCAAAAAACGCACATCGGGTGAATCAAAAATGAACAGCTTTATATCTATAACGCTTTATATCAATTTGTTTTATTGCATGTTGCAAGCGGGGATTTTATTTGAACAATAATAACAGCAGACCAACCAGCTAAATTATTTAACCATACAAATCCAGACGTGTTTAAAAATTATTTAAAAGTCGCCTTTCGAAATCTTTGGAAGAATAAAGTTTTTTCTGCTATCAATATCTTAGGTCTTTCTGCCGGTCTGGCCGTTTGTCTTTTGATCGTCTTGTATGTGAAAGATGAATTGAGTTATGATAAATATAATACGCAAGCCGAAAATATTTTCCGGCTGGACGCAGATATTTATTTTAACGGAACACAGTTTACATCGGCCGTCGCTCCGTCGCCATTGGCACCCACACTGAAGAAAGATTTCCCCCAGATCGTTCAATATACCCGATTGCGGAATTACGGCGATATCCTGGTAAAAAAAGACAATCAGAACATTCAAAATCATCAGGCTGTATTTGCTGACTCCACTTTTTTCCAAGTGTTTACCATTCCTATGATCTATGGTAACCGTTTAACGGCTTTGAATGAACCTAATTCAATAGTGATTGATGAAACAACCGCCAGAAAATATTTTAACACAACGGATGTACTGGGCAAATCTTTATATGTTGACAATTCCACCAACTGCAAAATAACCGGCGTCATCAAAGACATTCCCCCGCAATCGAATTTCCATTTCAGTTTTGTCAGGCCAATGCACGACACCCGACGCGACGATGAGGGTGACTGGTTGAGTAACAACTATGCCTCTTTTGTTTTGGTAAGACCCGGTGTGAGTAAGGCGGTCGCGCAGGAATTAGTGAACAAAACGATTGACAAATATCTTTCAAAACAACTGGAACAGACATTTCACACCCGTGCCAGTGATCTTAAAAAAGGGGGTAATCATTTCTTTTATCCCGTAACGCCGCTAACGGAAATCCATTTGCACTCCAATAAATCTTATGAGTTTGAAGTCAATGGCAATGTTACCTACGTATATATTTTTTCGGTAATCGCCATTATGATTATGCTGATCGCCTGTACGAATTTTATGAACCTCTCGACAGCACGCTCAGCCAACCGCGCGAAAGAAGTTGGCATCAGAAAAGTTGCCGGTTCGTTACGCTCCCACCTGATTTTCCAGTTTCTGATAGAGTCTGTGTTAATGACTTTCCTGTCTTTGTTGCTTGCACTGGTCATTGCCGGATTATTGATGCCCCTGTTCAACCAGCTCGCCGGAAAACAGATGAGTGTGGTTACCTTATTTTCATCCTGGCTTTTACCGATACTGATTGGATTAATCATTGTGGTTGGTTGTATTTCAGGAAGCTATCCGGCTTTTTATCTCTCATCATTTCAACCGGTGCAGGTTCTAAAAGGCAGTATTGCAAAAGGATTCGGGAATAGCGGACTGAGAAGCGGACTGGTCATTTTCCAGTTCTTCATTTCGATCACACTGGTCACCGGTACAATGGTTATTTATAATCAGCTCAAATATATCAGCAGCCGCGAGATTGGCTATAACCGGGATCAGGTGCTGGTGATTAATAATACCTGGGTACTCGATAAACAAATGAAAAACTTTAAACAGGAGATTACGAAAATATCCGGTGTGCAAGGCGCGGCCATTGCCGGCTCCTTG
>JAYWCS010000032.1:0-6079 GCA_043780315.1 Bacteroidota bacterium
TGGGCCCGTATGAAGATATTTCTTTAAGAGGTCGTAGGCAATCCAGAAGGTAATACTGTTGCATAGCACGCCGGCGAATCGTAAACCAATCAATCCAAAACCCGGAAATAATTTCAACCAAAGGCCGCCCAGAATACCAGTGAACCAATACATGAAATTATACTGAACGGTAGAAGGATCGCTGAAGATACGGCTATAAAAATCGGCGTTAAATCCGGAGTCTGCAAAATCAAGACCTTGAAAAATAAAGAGCACCTGAACAAAAATGATCATGACAATAAAGACTTTGTCATTCATTCCCTCAAAAAAATTCTCCAGGTAGCTTCTTTTCATGAAAAGGTAGAGGTTTAGGATTAAATCGTTAACGGCGGGGTATAATCTTTTTTTATCATGTGATAAGACCGAAATGAAGATAGCACAGGAATGTGAATAATCATTTTCCTGCGGGCAGTTCTTTGCATAACAGAACCATTGGCTTTTCCTCAACGGTGATCCGTATTCTTCCGTCAGAGACGGGCATCATTTCTTCGCTACCCTGTTCAGTCTGGTCCAGAAAATTGATTTTTTTCACCCGGTTCCCATCCAGCTTTCCCAGTTCTACTGCATAACCGTTCACACGGCTTCCGTTCACACTCGGTTTATATATAAAGTAGGCCACCGAATCGGGGGTGCCTGTATTTCGGTACCGGTAGATCCAAACATCCTCTTTTTCCTGTACCACCGCGTCGGGGCGGTATTTGCCCAGGCGATTGACCAGCGTGCTGATATAATACCAAGCCGGATACACCTGCGTACTGCCATCGGGTAAGCTGCCCAAGAGCCCGCTGCTGAGGTAGGTACGGGCATCATCTTGGGGCAAACCATCCCTTAACCAATATAAAATATAGGCATCAAAACCGGAAAAGAAAGTCGCGTTGATTGACCGTAAAATCATGATACCCTGACTTTGGGGAATCGAAAAACCGGGAATAACCGGAGTGGCTTGGGCTGAAGCCTGATTCTTGTCGTATCCATTTTCTCCCAGAAAACATTTTACACCGGGGGCAATCCGAAAACTGCAGTCGGCCACCTGAGTCAGACGCCAGCGCATTGAATCTGCTTCCGGAGAAATTCCCGTCCGGTTGCGGTTGGCATAATGATGATATTGAATACCGCCCTGCCATATAAACTGCCGGTCGGTTCGCAGATTTTCACATAAAAGGCGGTATGTTTTCACGCGGTTGGTATCCAGCTCAATCATACCGCTTGTCATCAGGCGGGCCTGTGGATCGGCTTGCCGAATACCTACGCGGGTTCCCAGCCGGCCTTCATCGCCATCCCAGTCCGCCGAGCTCTGAGCATAATATTCGCAGGGGTTGCAATATTTATTGCCCACCCAGTTGGCGTCTTCTTCATTTCCATTTTCGTATAAGTGCATCGATCCGCGCCCCGATTGGCGGGGGGCATTAGATAACGACAGGAGATTGGTATCAACTTTTTCATAACCAAAAAATGCCGCCATGGTCCACATCAATTCCCCGTGCCGGGAATAATTTTCGGCTCGTTCGGTTTCCAGTCCGGGTTTATTCAGCGGCCGGTCCTTATCGGTAAATCCGAGATCACTCATCCATTTTGCAACACCCCGGATACTGTACCAGATATTTCCCTCGTTGAAATGTTGCAGGGTATCGATATCATAAACGTATCGTCGTGTCTGGTTATTGAAATATCCATAATGTATCATATTGAAGGGGACCGGTTTCCCCGACGGCGCCGGTTCGTTATCGTAATCCAATGCGAAATTATACAGGCGGCTATAATGAAACGGTTTCAGGTATTGCGGTTTCGTTTCCATGATATAATTCACACCCAGAAAATGATCCAGCGATGTTTGTGTAAATCCTTTATGCATGATCTTTTTCGGTGACGGGGGAATGGGTTCGGAAGGGATCCCGTATAAAACCATTTCGGTTATCGCAGACTCATAACTGCTGAATTGAATCATTACAAAGCGCGTTTGTTCATCCAGACTTATTTTCTTCCAACCCCAAAAACCCGTTTGAGAAACCGTGGTCATCGTGGCAACCTTTTTCCATTTTTTCAGGTTTCCGGTGTAGATCCAGAAACTGTCGGCTGTATGGGAGCGGTCGTACAGATAAATTTCTTTTAATTGATACCCGCTATTGAGATCCACGACGATCCGGCTGCCGGCCGATCCATGAAAATAGATTGCGGGGTGATCAGTTGGCTGACAATTCGTAACCGGAATAAATCCGTCGGGGTAATGATCATAACGGGGATCTACAAACGCATTTTCATCAAACAGGTTAAATGGGTTTCCGCCGCCGGCAGAAGCATAACCGCTCAGGTCATACACCTGATCGCGGGTAATATTAATTTTTTGAACGGTTCCTGATCCGATGATCTCAATGGATTTAGAAGAATTCCCACAGGCAGCCGCGCCCAGAAAGAGAAACAACGAGGCAACCGCATATATTCTTTTACTGAAAGTCAAGGTTTCTTTTTATTGTTCAGCAACATATACCGCCCGGTCTCGTAGATCGCATCGGTGAGGGCAGACAATGCCCGCAGACTGTCGCCGGTGGTTGCCGGGTTTACCGGATCATTTCCGATTACAGAATATAACAACGCCTGACGGGTATTCAGATTGCTGCGATAAAAACAGGAACCCATCAGCAATCCCACATAACCCTGATCGGGATCGTAAATAAATGAAAATGCTCTTGAGGCACGATCACTCGAATCGAGCAGATCGCGACCCAGCGTCGTATTATGATATGTTATTTTAGCCAGACCGGCTGCCGTGGGTAGCAAATCGACTTGTGACACAAATTCATGCAGTCGTTGAGGTTTCAATAAGGAAGGCGCATAGAATAGAAGCGGAACATGCATATTGTCGAGTCGCTCGGCGGTCCAGGACCGGGGGAACATATTTCCCGCATTGCCGGCGATGCCATGATCCCCCACAAAAACAAAAATGGTATTGGAAAAATATTTTTCCTTGCTGGCCGCTGTGATGAATTGCTCGTAAGAAAAATCGGTATAGCGGAAGGCGTTCATTTCTTCATTGGATTCGAATCCGAATGCTTTTAATGAATCTGCCGGTGCCTGTCGTCGATGGAAGGCAGCCTGATCCTCTAAAGGAATCGTATAGGGCCGGTGATTATCGGCTGTCTGAATGATCGCAAAAAAAGGCGCCTCCTGTTTTTTAAGTACCTGATTGGCTTCAAGAAATAAATTTTTATCACTGATTCCCCAAACATCCACTTTGGAGGCTTTGTAATTTTCCTGCTCGTAGAGATGAAGGCTGGCGATATTATTATTTAACAGCCCCCGGATATTCGCCCAGCTGGCACTTCCGCCGATAAAATAAAATTTATCATAGCCCTTAAAATCATTCATAATCGAATGCTGATCCACGGCTCCCGGATTTCGACTGGTGGTACTGTTTGCCTGACCGACATCGGGTATCCCGGTAAGTACGGCCCAAACACCCCGGGCCGTTCCATAAGAAGGTGTGAAACACTGGTCGAAAAAAATACCACTGTCCGACAAGCTCTTAAAAAACGGCGTCGTATTTAATGGATTTCCCCACATCGAACTTTTATACGCACTGAAGGATTCGCAAATCACAACCACAATATTGGGTCTGGAGGAAGAAGGCGCTGCGGGTATAATGTTTCGTTCATAATTCAACGAAAGCGAGTCGCCCGGAAATCCAAAATAAGGTTTCAGCAGGCCGTACGCTTTTCTTACTTTTTGCAAATCGTAGGTATTACGCCGGAATTTCAAACTGCTGAAAAAGGACTGGAATGGATTTAATGCCAGGTTGGCACGGTAGTCATTCTCTAAACTAAAAGCCTCACTCCATCGTAAATTATACTGTCCGATATTTCCAAAAATACCCAGCGCCAGGAGGATTGCAGTAACCAGCACCCATAACCATTTTTTATTTTTGGCTGAGCGATCGGGAGATGCGGCGATGTGGCGGAAAGAACGGATCAGCAACCACCAAATTAACAGGCTGACAACGATAACGCCCAGCAACATGCGCAGTACGGGATAATTCTGCCAGACCAGCGAAAATGAAATGCCGGCGTCCTTGAGATAGTTCATCACACTGGCACTGAGTCGCAGGTTGAGATAACTGTAATGCGCAAAATCGATCGTGTAAAACAAGCTGACGAAAGTGCACACGATGCCTAAGAGGAGAAAAAAAACTTTTTTTGCTGTGCCTGAACGAAACGGATCCGTTCGGTTCAAAGCGCCCATCAGTAACATCAAAACGAGTAGAATACAAATCATTTTCAGGTCAAAGCGAAGGCCCAGTAAAAATGCCGGACCGAGTTTCAACAAAGGGTTCCCGGCGTGGTTAAAGGCGAGGAAAAAAATCAAGCGGAGGAGACTCATCCAAAACAAAAAAATAATGCCGGTCGTAAAAATCCAACGGATCAATTTGGGTATCTTTAGCCCTGTAAACATAATCTGAAATATGGGATTGAATATGGAGTCTAAAATTATAGCAATTATTCTGCAATCATGATTTTACTCCTTCATGAATTTTTTGCAGTTTTCTTTAAACCGCTCCTGCGCTTCGACTATTGGCTTTTCCACAAAATAAATCAGGTCTGGATCAATTCCTTTTTTGATGCCGTGCTGCCATTTGTGCGTCAGCAGGAATTCTGGTATCCGTTGTATCTCTTCTTCCTGGTTTTTGCCCTGTATAATTTTGGAAGAAGGGGATGCTGGTGGGCGATTTCTCTGACTATGACGGTGGTGATCAGCGACCTGTTGAGTAGTTCATTAATTAAAATGACGTTTTTCCGTCTTCGGCCCTGCAGAAATCCGGACCTGGCCGATCAGGTGCGTATGCTCGTGAATTATTGTCCCCAGAGTTCCAGCTTTACTTCGTCCCACGCCTGTAATCATTTCGCGATCGCTTGGTTTATTTTTATAACTTTAAATGAAACCGGTTCCTGGCGTTGGTTATTGTTCGCCTGGGCATCCATCATCTGTTACGCGCAGGTGTATGTGGGGGTTCATTTTCCGATGGATATATTAGGGGGCGCACTAGTCGGAACTGCCGTGGGTTATGGGATGAGTCTATTTTTCAGGAAACAGTTTGGGGCCCTTCATTTAAAGTAAGATCCAGCATGGTTGCTTTTATTATTCTTTTTTGTTTAATTTTTTTGAACGGTTTATTTGTCATGGCAGAGATTGCCCTGGTTTTTGCCAGAAAATCAAAGCTGGAAAACATGGCCTCCAAAGGCGATATGAAAGCCAAAGCCGCTCTTCGTCTAACTGAAAATCCGGAACTGTTTCTTTCCACCGCCCAGATCGGCATCACCCTCATCGCGATCCTGACGGGTTATTATTCGGGTGAAAAATTCACTGAAGATTTCAAACCGTATATCGAACAAATTCCGTCACTGCAGAAATATGCAGGTAATATTGCCACGAGTATCATCGTCATCTTTGTTACTTTTCTTTCGATACTTTTTGGCGAGCTGATTCCCAAACGGATCGGCCTGCTCAAAGCCGAACGTATTGCGCGCATTGCCGCGGGACCTATGAAAGTATTTTCTCAGATTGGCTATCCCATTGTGGCCTTACTAAACTGGCTGAGCAATTTATTTTTTACGTTGTTTTCGATTAAATCATCTCCTGAAAGTAATGTGACGGAAGAGGAAATCAAGGCGATTATCAATGAAGGAACCGAGCAGGGGACGATAGATGAAGCCGAACAGGAAATTATTGAACGCGTCTTTCATCTCGGCGACCGCAACATCACTTCCCTGATGACCCATCGCAGCGATATCATCTGGTTCAATATAAATGAAACCGAAGAAATGATTAAGGAAAAAATTATACGTGAGCCCCATTCGGTGTATCCGGTATGTGACGGCGAACTGGATAATATCAAGGGCATGGTGACGATCAAAGATATGTATGTAGCCGACGATTCAACTCTTTTTAAGGATATGATGACCCGGGCCTATTTTGTTCCGGAAAATAATACCGCCTACCAGATTCTTGAAAAATTTAAAGAAACAAAAACCCATAGTTGTTTTATTGTAGA
>JAYWCS010000033.1:0-8168 GCA_043780315.1 Bacteroidota bacterium
CAGGCGATTCTGATGATATCTCAGCTGAAGATCCGCATTCGATTCAAATAAAGACCGGCTGTCGGTACGATAATCTCCCTGACGAAGCGGCCTCCCATAGGCTCCTGCAGAGTAGGGCATTTTTTCAGAATTCAACATATCGTAGGCCGTCATACTCGGTCTGAACTGAATATCAAAATTTGGATTGAATTTATAGTTTAGAGAAACATATCCATATTCATTATTCTGATAATGACCCCGTAGCCATTCATACGACATTAAATACGGATTATTATAACGGTAAAATTCATCATATTTCTGCTGGATACCGGTTCTGCCCGGTTGCCAGTAATTTCTCATATCCCCCATACTCCAGTCAGCCCCGCCCCAGATGATAATATTATAAATGATACTATTTGGACCATAAACGACATCGGGTAAATTGGGCGTTGACTGCCTGCTATAATTAAAGTAAGCGGTCAAACTAAGTTTATCATTGAATCGTTGAACAATACTTCCGGTGAAATTGCCATTATTCAATTCGGTATTCGGGACAATTCCTGTCTGGTAGGTATTTCCAAGGGAGAAACGGATATCTGTTTTTTCAGTGGATGAACTCACCGACAAACTGTTGGATGACAGCAAGCCGGTTTGAATGAATTTTTTCAAATTGTCTTTACCCCGCGCAACCCAGGGAGTAGGAGAAACATGACCGGAATATTTAGTTCCGTCCGCATAAGTGGTTGTATAGGTTTGTGTCGGATCATACGCACCATCATACTGCGGCAACAACTGACCCTTGAATTGCGGTCCCCATACATCATAATCGTAATCGTTATTTCCAACGCCGATTGCACCGTTGCCGAAATATGACTGCGGACTGGATCCACCGCCACCAAAGGCATATTTACCATTATCGCCGGGTCCATAGGTATCCTGATAAAAAGGCAACGCGATAAAGCCTTTATTAAACTGGGTACTGGAATTGAAATTGATTACCACGCCTCTTTTATCTTTTGTTCCTTTTTTTGTATTGATGATAATCGCTCCATTCCTTCCCTGGAAGCCATATAACGCCGCGGCATTGGGGCCCTTTAGAATAGTAAAGGATTCGATATCATCCGGATTGATATTGTAAGTATCTGAACTGATTGGAACGCCATCTACCACAAACATCGGCCGGTCGGTTGGACTATTCTCTCCCCGTATAATTACATCTGCGGAATGACCCACTTCTGAATTAATATTGATCGCGAGTCCGGCTGCATTTCCTTTTAATGAGTTGATCGGATTGGCTTCCCGGGCCTGTGTGAGGGTAGACGCATCCACCGTTTGGAGGGCATAACCGATGCGCTTAGCTTCTTTTTTTATCCCGGTGGCCGTGACCACTACTTCGCTCAGGTTTTTACTATTGGTTGTCACCTCAATTAAATAGCTCATTTCGGAACTGACAATAACTTCCTGTGGGGTAATGCCCACGCCGGTGATCACGAGCACGTCGCCCACATTTGCTTTGATAGAAAATTTTCCATCGATTCCGGTGGAAGTTCCTTTTTTAGATCCCTTGATAGTAACCGAGGCGCTCAAAACGGGTACCTGATCAGAAGTCGAAATCACTTGTCCGGAGATGACGCTTTCTGCTAACGCGAAGACGGGTAGCAGGAGCACAATCAATAGTGCTCTAAAATGCCTGGGCAGTTTAATTCTTTTGCTCATAAGTGAATTTTTAAGATGTCTTTAACAGTTTTCGCAGCGAAAGTAGGCGGCTAATATGTCCGCTGGATTAATCGAAAAGGAAGCAATTGTTAATAAAATTTTTGCCGGGGAAGCCATTTCAGATGGAAATAAGTGGACCTTAAAAAAATTTCTAACCTTCCTTTTAATAGTTCGTTAACATCATGGGGGAAGGAGCAAAAAAAAACGGATTTTCCGATTTGAGTTTCGAAAAATCCGCGTGAGTAGCGAGAAGCAGACTTGAACTGCCGACCTTCGGGTTATGAATCCGATGCTCTAACCAGCTGAGCTACCTCGCCAGCGGGCTGCAAAAGTAATCGTTTTTTGTTTTTATTCCGTTTCCGGAGAGAATCTCTTTTAAAGCTTCGGAATGGACCTTCACCCGTTCGGCAACTACCGCCAACGATGTGCTTACCGCCGGGCCGAAACCGCCAGACCGGGCCGGATATGATGGATCATTTCACGGGTCATCTGTTCGATGCCGAAGATCGGTTTCCAACCCCAATCCCGTGCTGCGACGCGGTCGTCGATGGATTCGGGCCAGCTATCGGCAATCGCCTGCCGGAAATCGGGCTGATATTCAATCTGAAAATCGGGGATCATTTTTTTTATTTCTCCTGCCAGCTCAGCGGGCGTAAAACTGATGCCGGCCAGGTTATAGGATGTGTGTACCGAAATATTTTTCGCGGGTGCTTCCATCAGTTCAATAGTGGCCCGTACGGCATCATCCATATACATCATCGGCAAACGTTTGTCTGCCCGTAAAAAACAAGGATAAGTTTCCCCGCGGATGGCGGAATGAAAAATTTCAATCGCATAATCCGTTGTGCCGCCCCCCGGAAGTGTTTTATAACTGATCAGACCCGGATACCGAATGCTGCGAACGTCTACTCCGTAACGATGAAAATAATAATGGCACCATTGTTCACCAGTTAATTTGCTGATACCGTATACCGTAGAGGGTGCCGAATAAGCTTCCTGCGGACAGTTCTCTTTTGGCGCGTCTTTTCCGAAAACCGCTATACTGCTCGGCCAGAATACTTTTTCCACTGCTTCTTCCCGAGCCACTTCCAAAGTATGCAGGAGGCTCTGCATATTGAGCTGCCAGGCCAGCATCGGATTTTTTTCTCCGGAGGCGGAGAGCATCGCGACGAGTAAATAGATCGTTTTGATATCATGACGACGAACCTGGACCCGCAGTATTTCCTTATCCATAATATCCAGTGGAAGAAAAGGCCCCGTTCCTTTTAACAGATCCGCTTCCCGCTTGAGGTCGGCCGCAACCACCCGGTCGCCACCGAACTGTTGGCGCAGCGCCAGGGTGAGTTCAGTACCAATCTGACCGGATGCGCCAATGACCAAAATATTATTCAAATCAAGGGGGTTTTGCGGGTACGCGCTTTATTAAATGTCAATCAGACATTTTACTAATTCAATGCAATAGAAAACTTCTGGGTTGCGGGCGGCAAACATTGTTCATCATTACAAACCATGAATTCCACCATTCCGGAAAAATTTGTTTTTGCTTTACTTTTTATTTTAACGACCTGGATAAAGTCCACTTTGCCATTAAAATATTTTACGTCTACGCCAAATACAGCTTCGTGTTTTTGAATCAGGCTGCCGCTTTCTTTCACTTTCCCGTCGAGCGAATACAATGGATTTTTAGCAAATTCAAACTTCGTCGGAACCGGTCCGCCATCGGGGGTAAATTGCGAATACGTATGCCAGGGACTTTTCACCTCAATTAGAAAATGCAATTCGTACGTATTGTCGGCTATTTTTTTAGCGGAATATGACCAGCTGTAAGGTGTCTGCGCAAAAGCGGAATTAACCATAAAAACAGCCAGACTGATTACCAGTATTTTTTTCATTATCAAATGTAGCACTTCAGCCGCTGGCCGTAGAATACCGTATTAAAAAAAAATCATAAAATCAAATGGATTTGTGGCGAATATAGAAACATATTATGATCGCTGCCATAAATCCGATAGCGACCAGCGTATTCCAGAGGCGATTATTTTTTTGAGCGCGCAGGGCATCATCATGGCAAATCATTTCTTCGCGTATTTCACGGGAATAGCCGCCTTTTGCCATAAATCCAATGCCTTTTTGGGTGATCTCCATTTCAAGCCCCTCGGGTCCAACGAAACACCGAACGAGTTCATCATCAAAAAGCACTTCCTGTAAATGATGGAGCTCTTCACCAAAGAATTCGCTGTAGCGATCGTAAAAACCCTCCAGTGGAATCGTTGGAAAATCTTCATATTCTCGCATCAAAAGGGAAAGTAAGCCGTCTAACTTTTCATCCTGGCCTGTGGTCTTGCTCGTTAACTGCATCGGTTGATCTGTTTAAATACATACTTGAATCAATTCATAGGTATGGATCACAGATCGCAGGACCGTTAAAACATTAGCCGAATAATGCTTGTTAGGAATGCGCGGGGGGGTGAACTGAATTTCTCTCCTCATAAAAGTAAAAATTATTTCATGAAATCAAAATAATTTTTGAACTCTGCACAATAATAATTTCTGCGCCAGCTGCCAGCCCGACGGTCAGGATGGATTCACTTCTACCCAGACACTCACGGAACCGGCAGAAACATGGAAGTTCCCCCAGCCCCACTCATCCACCCGAACTATTTCTTGATTGTTTTGAAGAAAATCCCTGAAATCCTTACCAGCGTAGCGTTTTCCGACTTCCATACTTTTAAACCCCGGCTGGTCATTACTCAATAAAACGGCGCAACCGGCATGTTCTTCATCGCCCAGACGGGTCCAGCCGATGCAACTGGCATGGTCGAAATAGTCTTTTTG
Organism: Bacteroidota bacterium; assembly: GCA_043780315.1. GTDB lineage: Bacteria > Bacteroidota > Bacteroidia > Chitinophagales > Chitinophagaceae > Puia. The sequence continues at coordinate 4,531 of JAYWCS010000033.1, forward strand.
CCCACCATGCGCAACCGTCTGTCTTGCCTGAATCAACTCTTCGAGCTTCTCTACTTTTGCCAGAAAAATCTCATGATCCTGCCCGTCTTTGCCTTTATCTACATAATGCGCCCCGTTAAGGTCCGGAAAGAAAATACAAGGATATCCATCCGTTCTTAGAAGAATCAAGGCATAGGCCAGCGGTTTAAACCATACCTCCACAGGTGCCTCGAGGGCCTGCAGGGGCTGTGTATCGTGATTGGCAACCAGGGTTACAGCGTGTAAGGGATTGACAGCCACCAAAGTATTTTCCAAAACCGTGCTCAGATTAAAGTCTTTTCCTATTTTGGATGCCCGGTAAAAATTGTTCTGTAAACAGGCATCAAACAGGCTCACCCGGCCTCCGGTTACTTCAATATATTTTAAGATTTGGTTCAGGTCGTTCGGCGACCAGTATTCGGCCACCGTAAATAAATCCTTTTGGGTATGCGAGCGCATGGCATCCAGCCATAAATTGAAAAAAAACGGGGTTATGTGTTTTACCGCGTCCAGCCGGAATCCGTCGTAGCACAGAACATTGTGCAACCATTTACCCCAGCGGATCAATTCTTCCCGCACGGCCGGATTTCGGAATTCGATATCGGCATACATCAGGTAATCAAAATTGCCTTTTTCGGTATTGACCATTTCCTCCCACCCTTCCCCGTAACTATTATTGACAATACTAAAAATGGCGGTTTCTTTAAGATCGGCTGCGTAATCAATGCCGGAGAAACATTTATAGTCCCATATAAATTGCGAATATTTTCCGTGTCGTCCGAGAAAAGTAAATTTCGTGTAAGCTTCGATTTCAAATGGCTCGCTGATAAATTGGTTCCGGTCTTGCGGATCTACCCGGCGAACTATTACTTTTTCGGTTTCATCGGCACCGCCCATATGATTCAATACGACATCAACATATACCGCAATGCCCGCCGCCTGCAGCGTCCTGGTTGCACTAATCAATTCATCGCGCGTTCCATATTTTGTTCCGACGGAATTCTTCTGATCAAATTCACCCAGATCATAAATATCGTAGGTATCGTATCCGACAGAATTTTTACCGGCCGTACATTTCCCGGCAGGTGGAATCCAGCAGGCAGTAATACCCAGGGCTGCATACTTTTGGGCTTCTTTTTTTAATTCATTCCAATGCTGACCATCATCGGGCAGATACCAATGAAATGCCTGCAGAAGTATGCCGTTTTTCATTTTTTCAAAGAAATTTTATAGTTATGGCGGATAACTTCCCAATATTCCTTACCATAAGCTACCAAAATTTCTGAACCGGCGGGGATATCTTTCATCGCTTCAATATAAACTTTCAGTCCTTTGGAATTATATTCCGCATTGTTTGTCAATCCCTTTACACGACCGATTCCCCGTGCATCATTAGCATACCGGCCCAATGCTTTTTTATAGGTGAAGGCATCGAGCACATGGTTCCGGTTGATAAAATAAATGTATCCATTGCTGCCTTCGCGGTGATCCACGTCTTTCCAGGTCATCATCCGGCCTCTATACTCGACGATACGTTCGCCCTTGTTTATTAATTTACGCGTGAATAATCCTTTGCCTCCATGGGGAATAGCGGAGGTTTTCACGAACAATTGTTTTGAAAGTAGTACCATAATTATACACGCATATGATCGGGTAACCAGTTAAGAATCGATTTTTTGATATCTGCAGGAGAAAGATTTTCTTTCAGCGCACGTTGCAGGAGTGCAGGTAATTCTTCATCCGGAGCAAAGCGCAAGGCAGCGAGCTGCCCGAAACGAAGTTTGGCTTCAAACGGTTCGAGCCTTTCACCGGTGAGCGCGAAATAGCGAAACCGCATTTCTAAACGCACAATACGATCCTGATTTCCCAGTCCATAATGTTGTCGCATCATAAAAGTTGACCAGCCGATAAAAACAAAGCCGATGATGATCATCAACCAGATATTTTGCTGATCGGGGTTATGTCTGTATCCAGAGACGGACGCTCCGATAGCGATCAGCAGCAGGGGATAGAAAACAAAATGATGGGGTGGATAAAATTTCACATGATTCGCATACGATTGATTCGCCATGATATTTTAAATATTAGTTATGAAAAATCAGAATTTTTTTACCGCACGGGGCCGTACAATAAAACGGAGCGACTGATCCTTGAACAGGTAGGCGATCATCCAGTTCAGCAGTGTTTTCATGCGGTTTCTGTAACCGATCAGAGAAATCAGATGAATGAAAAGCCACATGAACCAGGCAATAAATCCTTTGAAGTGAATATGATGGGGAAGATCTGCGACGGCTTTGTTTCGACCGATGATGGCCATCGAACCCATGTCCTTATATACAAACGCCTTCAGTGATTTCCCGTTGTCCAATGCTTTTAAATTCGTCGCGAGTAATTTCCCCTGCTGGATTGCAACCTGTGCCACCTGAGGATGCCCAGTGGGAAATACGGCGTCGCTGGTTTGTATACAGGTATCTCCAATCGCATACACATTCTCCAGACCGACTACCTTATTATTTTCATCGACAATCATACGCCTTACCCGTCCATAAGAGGAAGCTGGAATACCCTCAAACTCGATGGCGGTCACACCAGCTGTCCATATCAGGTTTTTGGTTTCAATAAAATCCCCGGTTGAAAGCATCACTTTATCATCGATATAATCTTTCACCTGTGTGTGCAACCGGATTTTTACGCCCATTTTTTCCAGCTCCTGGTAGGTATCATTCTGAGAGGCCGGACTCATCGGTGCCAGCAGATGGGCCCCGCCGTCTACGAGAAAAATATCTCCGCCACTGCCCCTCAGCTCCGGGTAATCTTTCGAAAAAATATGTGCGCTCAGATCAGCCAGCATTCCCGATACTTCAACTCCCGTCGGCCCACCGCCAGCGACCACAATGGTTACAAGTTTTTTTCTTTCTGCGGGATCCGTAGTAACGGACGCCTGTTCCAGGTGTTGCAGGATTGTATTTCGCATGTTCAGGGCATCATTCACATTCTTCATCGGAATAGCCTGCCGGCGAACATTTTCATTGCCGAAATAATTTGATTCTGCGCCGGTAGCAAATACCAGATAATCATAGGGGAGTCCACCCGAATCCAGTTCAACGGTTTGATTCACTGTATCCACTTTGATCAGCTTGCCCAGTCTGAAATGTATATTATTATAATCTCTAAATAACTTACGGAAAGGATAACTGATATTAGAATTTTCCAGAAATCCGGTAGCCACCTGATATATTAGCGGAGGGAAGAAATTGTAATTGTTTTTGTCAACCAGCGTGATTTCGTAATCGGGATTTCTTTTTAACCGCAGCGCGAGATTGATACCTCCAAAACCCCCACCGATGATCACTAGTTTTTTCGGAATTCTTTGCTGAACACCCATATTGACCTTTCTGCAAAATTAAAGAATCTCCCCCATCCGTCGCCGTTATACTCCAAAAACCTATGCGACAACGGGTGAAATTATTTTTTCACGGTACCCAACGGCAAAACCGTGTAACCATACACTTCATTGAGCAGATTGGCGATCCCGGTGTAGATTGCTGCACCTCCGCAGATAATCCCTTCGAATCCTGCAATATGGGTAATGGTTTCATTTTTCGTTGAATTTCCCAAGG
>JAYWCS010000034.1:0-7168 GCA_043780315.1 Bacteroidota bacterium
ATGGCTTTTTTATTCTCTATTACCACCTCCAGATCCGTTTCTACTTCTTTAATGATTGTATTTAAATCAATCGTTTCCATCAACTGGTCGTACCCGTCCAGGCCGGCATATCTTAGAACGCCCTCCATCATCGAAAACATCCGGTCTGTCGCGCTATGAATTTTGCCTAAATATAATTTCGCATTCGTTGAAAGAACGTCGGTGATCTCGTCTTCCAGCAGACTACTGAATATTTTTATCTTCCGGAGGGGTTCTTTTAAATCATGACTGGCCACGTGTGCAAATTGTAGTAAGTCCTCATTGGAGCGTTCCAGTTCCGAGGTCCGTTTTTTAATCAGAAATTCCAGTTTTTCTTCACTCTGGCGAAGTCGTTTCTCGGCCTCTTTTTGAAGGGTAATATCTGTGGAACAGGTGAGCACCATATTTAAATCGCCTTTATCATCCATCAAAGGAGACGAGGTAGCTAATATCCACTTATGTTTATTATCTTTTTTTCTAATCAGGTGAATGATGGTTTGGGTTGCGATTCCCGTTCTCAGGGTAACCGAAGTCGGTGCATTTTCAACCTGAAACGGCTCGCCGTGATCGTCACGTAGTTCAAATAAATCCCATATTTTGTTGTGATATTCATCCACATCCGGTTTATTGGCATAGGCAAACCCCGAATAAAAATCGTTTAGCAAGACCGCCTCGTCGTTGAGCATCAAAATTTTTCCGTTTCGGTCGAACAGATAAATCGCTGCCGGAACATTTTTAAAGGCTAATTCCAGCTGATCTGTAGCTAAACGAAGGGCTTCCTCAGTGGCAGCTAACTTTTTAATGTTCGTATTCGCGTTCATCTATGGAAAGATAATAATACCAAAATTTATGCAAAATTCGAACCAGGGCGGCATATCAGGTATGCCTTTACCTGTTTTTCCATTTCCAGTTGCTGATCTCCGGCATATCTTCTCCGTTTAAATGGATATATTCTTTATGCTCTATGAGTTTATCCTGCAGCAATTGTTTTAAATAGGTTCCTCTGCTGCCTGTTTGGGGCAGCCGGTCGATCGAATCCATGACCAGGTGAAAACGGTCCATCTCATTGAGTACAGTCATGTCAAAGGCCGTGGTGATGGTTCCTTCTTCCTTATATCCTCGTACATGAATATTACTATTATTTTTACGGTTGTACGTTAAACGGTGAATCAGCCAGGGATAGCCATGGAAGGCAAAGATCACCGGCTTGTCCGGGGTAAATAAGGAATCAAAATCATGATCGCTCAAACCATGCGGATGCTCTGACTTTCGTTCCAGTTTCAATAAATCCACCACGTTGATGACACGAATTTTTAATTCAGGCAGGTGCTCATTTAATATCGAAACCGCCGCCAGTATTTCCAGCGTGGGCACATCACCACTACAGGCCATCACCAGATCAGGGCCTGACTCGAGGTCGTTACTCGCCCAGCGCCACATGCCAATACCACGACTGCAATGGTCGACCGCTTCTTCCATATTGAGCCACTGTGGTGCCGGATGTTTGCCCGCAACGATGACATTTACATAGTGAAAGCTGCGCAGGCAATGATCCATGACCGATAGTAAACAATTGGCATCCGGTGGAAGATACACCCGCACGATTTCTGCTTTTTTGTTTACTACATGATCTATAAAACCGGGATCCTGATGCGTGAAGCCATTGTGATCCTGCCGCCATACAGTAGAGGTGAGCAGAATGTTTAAGGAAGCTATTTTTCTGCGCCAGGGAATTTCCAACGTCATTTTTAACCATTTGGCGTGCTGGTTAAACATCGAATCCACAATATGGATGAATGCTTCGTAACAATTAAAAAGCCCATGCCGGCCCGTTAACAGATAGCCTTCCAGCCAACCTTCACACTGGTGTTCACTCAGCATTTCCATCACCATGCCCGCTGGCGCCAAAAATTCATCATTGGGTTCGATCACAGTATACCACTGACGATTGGTGATTTTAAAAATTTCATCCAGCCGGTTGCTCATGGTTTCATCGGGACCAAAAATTCTGAAATTCCGGTTATCGGCGTTTATCCGAAATACGTCACAAAGAAAACGGCCGGCTACATGCACATCCCCTTCACCGCCCACTCCATGTCGGGTCACGTCCACACCAAAATTTCTGAAATCCGGCATCCGTAAACTCTTCAATAGTAAACCACCGTTGGCATTTGGGTTGGCTCCCATCCGGCGTTCCCCTTTCGGTGCGAGGGCGGCCAGCTCGGACCGCAGGCGACCGGATTCATCAAATAATTCTTCCGGTTTATAGCTCTTCAGCCAGTTTTCCAATGCGGGCAAATGATCTTTCGGACTCGTTGCCGAAACCGAAAGTGGAATCTGGTGTGACCTGAAATTTCCTTCTATCTTTTTCCCATCGACTATTTTCGGGCCCGTCCATCCCTTTGGACTCCTGAGAATAATCATCGGCCATCGCGGTCTTTCGCTATTTATATTGTTGGCGGCCTTTTCTTTGATCTGCCGGATTTGTTTTATTGCAGTGTTCATGGCGATCGCCATGGCCTCATGCATCAGGGCCGGTTCTGAACCTTCGACGTATAACGGCGTCCACCCATACCCCCGAAATAACTGTTCTAGTTCTTCCGGGCTAATGCGCGCTAAAATAGTGGGGTTAGAAATTTTATATCCATTCAAATGAAGGATCGGAAGAACGACCCCGTCGGTGACCGGATTTAAAAATTTATTGGAATGCCAGGCCGTTGCCAGCGGTCCGGTTTCTGCTTCGCCGTCACCCACCACACAGGCCACGATCAGGGACGGATTGTCGAATGCAGCGCCAAATGCGTGACTGAGGGAATAACCCAGTTCTCCCCCTTCGTGAATGGAACCCGGTGTTTGTGGTGAAGCATGACTCGAAATACCGCCCGGATAAGAGAACTGTGTAAATAATTTTTTCAGACCTTCTTCATCTTCCGTGATCGCCGGATATACTTCGCTATACGTGCCTTCCAGATAAGTGCCGGAAACCACTGCCGGTCCGCCATGACCCGGCCCCGACAAGTAAATCATATTGAGATCGAACGCTTTTATAATCCGGTTCAGATGGGTATAGATGAAATTCTGCCCGGGGGTGGTGCCCCAGTGGCCCAGTAACATATTTTTTATATGTTTCAATTGAAGTGGCTCTTTCAGTAAGGGGTTGTCCCTTAAATAAAGCTGACCAACGGATAAATAATTTGCGGCGCGCCAATAGGCATCTATTTGATATAATAATTCATCAGAAAGGATTTTTTCCGGCGCTTGCAGTATCTCTGTCGTGTTCTCCATGATAATATTTTTAAAGATCCCGGCTTTTTAATAAACATGGATCATACCAGAAATAATCCAGGCAATCATCCATGCCTCATCTGTTGGGATGACGCGCACAACAGTTTTCGAATTTGTTGAAGAAATAATATGGGCATTGCGTATGTTCGCCTGTTCATCCAATTCAATTCCCAAAAATGTCAACTCAGCACAGATTCTTTCCCGGATAACCGGTGCGTTTTCTCCTATACCGCCAGAAAAAACCAGACTGTCGAGGCCGCCCAGAACAGCTGCAAAAGAGCCGATGCATTTTTTTGCCTGATAACAAAAAATCCCGACTGCTTCGGCCGATCTCAAATCGCTGGATTCCTGTTTCAGCAAATCCATCATATCTGCGGAGGTCCCGGAAATTCCCAGTAAACCGGATTCGTGATTGACGATCGCACTGAACTGCAGCGGGGATAATCTCTCCGATTCCATGATATAGGTGCAGATACCAGGGTCCAGATCGCCGGAACGGCTACTCATGGGGATACCGGAAGCCGGTGTAAATCCCATGCTGGTATCTAAACTTCCCCCCCGGTATACGGCTGCTAAACTGGCGCCACTGCCCAGATGCGCGAGAATCACACGGCCATTGGCAGATTCATTTCCGGCATGTATTTCCAACTGCCGCATTAAATATTGATAGGATAACCCGTGGAAACCATAGCGATGAATGCCCTTGTTGCTGAACCGACGGGGTATGGGTAAAAGTTTAGCCACGACGGGCATGTTTTTGTGGAAATCCGTATCGAAACAGGCGAACTGGGGAATTTCCGGAAATTCTGTTTTAAAACATTCGATCAGCTGGATTTCTGTTGGCAGATGATCGGGATCAAATCCAATCAGCGTTTTCAATTCATTTAATATTTCTCCGGATAGTTGCATGGGTTTCGTATAGTGCATTCCATGCACCAACCGATGCCCGATCGCTTTGATGAGTTTGAAATCGATTTGTGTTTTTAACCAGTTGAGGAGGAAGTTGATCACCCCCGAATATGCTGTAACGGCCAGGCACATGCTCTGTTTCTCTTCCGGATTTATTTTATGAAATTTGAAAGTCGGATCGGGCAATCCGATGCGATTAATTTGACCGTCCAATATTTTTTCCGGAGAATCTGATGGCTTATATACTGCAAACTTGATACTGGAGGATCCTGCATTGATGATAATGATCATAACTAGCGGTGATTACGTGAATTGAGGCGCTCTACAGGATGCTGCAGGGTATTATCATAAAAGTTTCCGGCGATTTTTTTTAATCTATTCACCTGTTGAATGAACTCCGGATTATTATCCGGCTTTTGTTAGTACCCATAAGCCCCGTTGGCAATCAATAAATTTTAATGAGTATTTGCACCAGAGGTTATGGGAAGGTTTCGGCTAAAGGTCGCCAATTTTAAATGGACGGAACCTAAAACCTGGTGGTTATACAGCATTCATTTAATTATACAACCCAATGGCGTGAATTGTATAACCTTCTGAAACAATAAACCCTTCTCCGGTTTAAGGGAGAAGGGTTTAGCATGTAAAGACTGTTTCGGCTATTTATAACCGACATTCTGCGTTAATGTTTGTTTACCGATATCAAATGACAAGTCAATCTGCCCTTGTGGAATTGGCATGTATTCATTTTTATTGGTGGTGAATTTGGCGCCTTGCACGTCGATGGTATATTGCCCCTCAAACTGGAAATACGCATTGATGTTGGTGGCAGCCAGTCCCCAGCGGGAAAGATCATAATAGCGGTAACCTTCCATGGCCAGCTCCAGTTTTCTTTCAAAATAAATGGCTTTCAGCGCATAGTCCTGCGTGGCAAAGGCTCCTGCCGGATATTCTGCTATTTTATAATTCGCTGCGAGTACATTTGAAAAACCCTGTGTTGGATTATTGTCATCGTTGTATTTATAGACCCAGGCTTCGGGGTGATTGATCATCCGGTCGCGCACGCGGTTTACATAGGTTTCAGCCAGATTGCCATTATTCAATTGGGCTTCCACTTCAGCGGCCATCAGTAAAACGTCGGCGAAGCGAATAATAAATACATTGATCGAGGATCCGGGTGCCCATTGCGAATTATCTCCGTCGGTAATGGCATCTGCGTTCCAGTATACATTTTTAATCGGGGCAAAAGGGCCCGAATAACTCTGTGCCCGTACCCAGTCCTGTCCCGGATCATTTCCATAATCGAGGTAAGGAATTCCGCGCCGGCCAACGGTCCAGTCGAGCCGTGGATCCAGATTTCCGGCGTCAGGCGTGAAAGGTTGGGCAGAAGTAAGGCCCTGATCGTTCGCCACGGGATGCGTATTGTAATCATCCAGATAAGGAAGTCCGTTCGCATCGGTCCGGTAAGAATTCACGAGGTCAATCGAGGGTGCAAAAAATCCGCAACATCCAAAGGGTGCCGTAGCACCATAGGGAAAATTGAGCATGTCTCCCTGGTTGGCACTTGAAATCGCGCCGGTACCGACATTGGAAGCCATTTCTACAACGAATACTGCTTCGGGATTTGCGGATTCATAGGAAGGTCTTCTAAGATCTTCGAAATGCGGTGCCAGATCATAGGCAATACCACCGGTAGTAGTACCCTGCGCGATGATGGTGGTGAACAGGGGTTCCGCATCGGAATATTTTTTCTCGTAGAGATATGTTTTGGCGAGATAGGCACCGGCTGCCCATTTGTTACAACGGCCGACATCATTCTGTGAAACGGGAAGGCTATCGTAGGCAAATTGAAAATCAGCTTCAATTTTTGGCCAGATGTCAACATTGTTGGGTTGTTTCAGGTCGATCGTGGTTTCATCGATCCAGGGCAGATTATTAAAAAGTTTTTTTAATTCAAAATAATAATGCGCTCTTAAAAAACGCGCCTGTGCCCGGGTATTGGTGATTTCATCCGGTGTCATATCGAGCACCTGAGGTAATACTTTTAATACATTGTTACAACGGGTGATGCCTTCATAAACAGCTTTCCATTTATCGTTGATCAGTTCATTTCCGGGATTTACGGTGAAGGTTCCGATGGGAATCATGGGAATCTGATCGCCGCCATCACTCCCTTTATGCGCATCGCCGCCCGCGACACTGCCCCAGAGCCAGTTGCTGGGAGAACAGGCCCAGGCGTTTCCGCCGCCCAGACTTTGAATATTTCCGGCATTGGCATCAAAATCCTGTCCGGACAATGCCGCATAAGCGCCCACGAGCAATACATTTACGCCCACTTTGCTCGATAATGCCGCTGCATTTACAGAGCCTTGTGGATCCTTGGTTAAAAAAGTTTTATTACAGGATAGTGCCACCAGGCAACTGCTCAGTAGTAAAAATTTCGGAATGATATATTTCGGTTTCATAATCATCTTTTTTTAAAATTAAAATTTCATATTGATTCCAACCAGCCACTGGCGTGTATTCGGATAAGCGCCTTCGTCGATTCCAAATTCGGTTACACCGGACCTGCCGTTAATTTCCGGGTCGAGACCGTTATATTTCGTTACCGTGAACAGGTTGGCGGCCTGTACATAAATTCTGCAACTCTGTACATTGATTTTCTTCAGGAGGGATTCGTCGAAGCTGTATCCGATCATCATGTTTTTACACCTTAGGTATGAACCATTTTCAATGTAATATGAATTGGGCGACCCATTGGTGCTGGCATATCCGGCGGTTTCAGCGAGGGGCGCTTTCGCATTCAGGTGTTGGGGTGTCCAGGAGTCGTAAAGCGCTGTTTTGCTTTTTTCACCATTGAAAGAAGCATAAAAATCAGTCCACCAACGCACCTGATTCCAGATCTGGTTTCCCTGCACGCCATAAAAGAAAACGCTGAAATCAAAATTCTTAACGGTCA
>JAYWCS010000035.1:0-6199 GCA_043780315.1 Bacteroidota bacterium
TGAAAAAAGTCGCGCCGAAAAAGGCAGCGCCAAAGAAAAAAACCGCTCCCAAGAAAAAAGCGGCGACGAAGAAAAAAACTATTCTCAAGAAAAAGAAAAAATAGTTCCTGTTAGTTTCCGTGTTTCGGAAAAATCCGGGCCAGTGAAAATAACAGCACGTAAGGTACTACAATCAGAAAAGCAGACACAAGTAAATCTCTTTTCTGGTGGGCGCTGCTGTGCCATGCCTGTTTGTATTTTCCAAAGATATGTTGGTCACGTTCTTTGACAATGAAAATATGGTGTGAGATCAGTGCTGTCAGTAGATACACGGAGGCCGCGAACAGCATGGATACCGGGCGGGAAGTAAACCAGGAATGCCGGAATACCCGCAGATAGACTGCCTCTACTAATAATAACCATCCTCCTGCACAAATGGAAAACAAATACATCGCCTGCAGCCGGGCCGAAAGATCCTGCATCTGCACACTGCGCCGGTAAAAATGATTGTAAATGTTGAAATAGAAATAATCTATCGGTTTCATAGTTTTCGGGGGTAGGGTAATACGGATCAGATTGACCCTATTAAACGTCGATTTCTTCAAACTCGTACCGAAATTCAAAAATATAATTGACTAAAATCTACCCACATCTTTCCCGAATTGGGAAACTTACTTAGAGACTACGACCGAATGCTTTTTCAAATTGAAATTTCTTGAAATATTGAACCCAAAATAAATATCTCCATTTCCCCAGGTGCCGGTTGTTTGGCCAATATATTGCGACTCGAGCATGCTTTGCGAATTTGAAAAAACGAGCTGGAAAACATGGCCTCCGGTTTCAATATCCCATCCAAATGAAAGTGAATGATGAACGGCGGTAGAAACCACCTGATTGGGAAATAAATAGTCATACTCCACATTAATACTCATGCGCTTAGTGATTTTCATGCGGGCTCCGCCGGCGAGTGCAAAGACATTGTTTTTGTCGGCAATTGTTGGAACGAGATTGTAGTGAATCAGCGTAGGTGTAAGTTCGAGTGAAAACAGTTTATTGAATTTTCTGGCTAATAGTATTTGCGTTGTATAAGCGGTTCGGAAAGTAGCGTCCAGATATTTTAAGTCGTTATAGTGCTGGGTATAATAATTGATCGTTGCCAGCAAACTAACCGATACCGGCATCCGATTTGTCCCATCAGTCTGCCGTAACAACTTATACTTTAGATAGCCGTCGAAGGTCTTCTGGTAAGAGCTTCTTCCGATACCGACGGCCAAACGATCCGTAATGCCATAATCGAGTCCGAGTCGCAGGGTGGCGTTATCCAGTCCGAAAAATTCATACCCGCCACCATTCAAGGATCCAAACCGGTGTTGGATTTCAAAATTCAATGCCCCGGCCGCGGGTGATTCGATCGATTTCATATTTACAATATACAGGGCTTTGAAAGTGCCGGTCACATAGGCTGCCTTCGAAGCCGCCAGCATCGATTCGTTTAATTTGTTCAGGAGACTGTCCTGCGCGTTTGTGTTGAATACTAAAAAAAGACAAAATAATCCGAATAAATTTTTTCTCATGTCTTCGTAAATTAATTAGAACGTTTCCAGTTGGTTTGAACTTTCACATTAATCTCTTTTGCAATTTTTTCTCTGACGATCGAGGGAATGCTGATATGAAAGTCTTCCGGATTTAATTTAAAAACGGCGGAACCTGTTACCCGGTCATTTTTAACTTCGATCAGAGCGGCCGTCTCCATTGGTTTAATGATACCATGTAATGTCAAATCTCCTTTGATAACAACCTGGTAGGTTCCCTCTTTTTTAAGGTCCATATCACCAACGCAGATTCCTGAAAAACTGGCGCGGGGGAATTTGTCACTTTCAACGTAGTTCTCATTAAAGTGCTCTTGCATAAGCTCTCTCGGGAAAATAAATCCCTTCATCAGTAAAGCAAAAGCAATATGATGTGTCGCCGGATCCAGCACTGCATATACCTGATTATTTTCTGCTTCGATATCTTCGAATGCAGTTTTCGAATAGAATCCGACGAAACCCGTTTTCGTCATGTAGGGCTGACAAGATGCATTTAAAGAAAGACAGCTGATTGATACAGCAATGAAGAATGCTTTGATCTGCATAGTCATCTTCAATTATTGGGTGTACCCTGGCTGATCCAGTCGAGTATTTTATTAATTGTACAATCGTCTAACTTAGGTTGACCATAGGGCATTCCTACAAAGCCGGAGGCATGGGTGATATTCCCTTTCAGAAACCCGTTGTCGGCATATTTTTTCAGATCTGAATAGGTTTCCAGACTGATTCCGCCGCTTCCGGAGGTGTTTCCGTTGCCGTGACAGCCATAACAATGGGATTGCATGATCGGCAAAATATTTGTAGCGTATTTCATTCCGACGGTATCGCAGGTGGTTCCCCCTGGCGACGGGACGACCGGCTGTTTGTCGGCGCTGGTTTTTGAGCAAGAAATCATAAAAAGAACAGAGCCTGAAAAAAAAATACAAATAATTACAAAACTTTTTTTCATCGTTAAAATTTTAGTTAGCATTCATTTTTTTATAACGCAGTCTACCATATTGACATCTATCAGGAAACCAGCACATTTCCCTTTGATTGTGATTACTTGTCCGGTATCTAAAACTTCGCCGGATTCCAACTCATTTTTCAACACATTGCAGTTGACGCCTGCGTCGCTGCCCGCCCGGAGATTAATTGAAATATATTTACCCGTTTCACTGATGGAAGAAATGATGCCGGATATTTCCAGAACTTTCCCCACCCATTTCTTAGTTGCCTGCGTCTCCGTATGTGAAAATTGACTATAAAGATCCGTTGCGGACACGCTCGCAACCGGCGGTTCCGCAGCCGTATTATGGTGCGTTTTGTTTATTTTGTATATTCCAATAGCGGCCACGCATATCAATAGAATGACCGTGCAGAAAATGATTGTTTTTCGCATAAGTAAAAAAGACTTGATGGAGTCGTTAGCGGAAGCTATGTGTAATGCCTATGTAAAATCCTGCACTTGAAATCGGCATACTGCCAATTCCAATACCCTTAATCGGAATTTTCAAATAGGGCTCGACCTGTATTTTGGTTTTGTCGCTGAGTACCTGTTCATATCCTGCACTAACTTGTACAATCGCTAAAAAGCTATTCGAAGTATTATAATAAGTTGCCGGATAAGCCACTGTCATTCCATTATTTTTTGCATGGATGTCATACATCTCTTTTTTCATCAGGTAGGCGGAAAAGCCGGTTTTCACAAAAAATTCATGACGTGCATTCTTGTTAAAATCATACCGAAGGTCAAGGGGAATTTCAAACATATTACAATATCCATTCAGGTTGAGCACATCCTCCGTGGCAGGCATCATGGTCTTACTTTTGTTGAAATATTCTCCTTTGGTATAATAATATTTTTTATCCCAGAGTAATCCGGACTCAATCGACAAACGATTGTTGAAACGATACCCGACCAGCACACCCAGACCAAAACCGAATTGTTTGACAGATTGAAATTTAATCGAACTCAGATCAGGCCCGACGAGCAAGCCCACATAAAAGCCTTTATTTGTTTTTGTTGTTAAATCCTTCTTTTTGACGATGGCCGCAGTAAGAAGAGAATCCGCCGGCGGTCCCTTCAAGTCGAGGTTTATTTTTTTATTTCTGCTGTCTATGTCTATATAAATGGGTTTCATTTTTAATACATCGGAGGCTGTTGCCAGCGAAAATGGAAATGCGCCCGGAACCACCTTGTTCCTTATTGCGGAAAGATTTGTATTGTCATGTATCGATGAAGGATCTGCTTTTTTCCGTTTAGTTAAAACGAGGTTATTGATCGATTGATTCACTGCTGCTACCCCTTGTTTTGTTTGATCCGAAATAATTTGTTTTGTGCTATCCGAAATGATAGGATGCGTTATGTTGACCCTGGTCGGTTCGGCATGAGCGAACGGCGTTTTCTGAGACGCTGACGAAAATGTTTTAGCATTTGAAAAATAGGCAACACTACCCATGCCCACTGGAATCAACAGCAAGAGAAGCAACCACCGGCGTTTAAAACGCGATGACCGAACGGTTTGGGATGAAACTGAATTTTCACCGCCCAAATTTTCTCCCTTCAGTTTATCGAAAACGGCATCCCAGTCTGACTCAGTGGTCCTGAGTGGATAAAGATCGCCTGCCTTTTTAAACAGGTCATCCATATCGTTGTTTAATGGCTCCATGTGTTCACCTCCTCCTTTTCTTTAATAATCTTTTGCAAAATGCCGCGCGCCCGGGATAAGTTCGATTTCGATGTACCTACTGAAATACCCAGCGAGTCTGCGATTTCAAAATGAGTGCAGCCGTCGATTACAAACATGTTAAAAACGAGCCGGTACATGGGCGGAAGATTTTTTACGTAGCTGATCAATTCTTTGTAAAGCAGTAACTGGTCTGCCGACTGAGTCCTGTCTGTCTCCTCCCATACGTATTCCGGAATGCCTCCGATTTCGGGCGTCATATTATTTTTCCGAAGCTCGTCGATCGAGGTATTGATTACAATCCGTTTCATCCAGGCCATCAGCAGTCGTTCCGGATAATCTTCGTCTTCATGCCTGAACCGTTCTATATATCTGAATACTTTCACGAAACCGTCGTTTGTTACATTGACGGCAACTTCGTACCGGTATACATAACGAAAAGCAATTTTCAGTGCGTACCCATAAAACCGCTCATAGAGGATCTTCTGGTATTTAGCCTCCTGTTTTTTACAACCTTCAATGATTTGAATGATGTCCAACTTGGTAAAGTATCTGTTATGTTGAAAAATGTTTTAAGGAGCAGCTGGGCTGAAGGCATCCATTATCGGCCATATTCCCGGTGAAGGCACACTTACACCCTTGGTATTTCCCCTCACCAGCTCATCGGGGCCGAAACGATACACGGGCCACCCCTTATAGGTCAATTGCGGTTTGGTAAAGACCGTAATGCTCGCAAAGTCAGATTTTTTCAAAACGGAAGGTACGTTTTGTATTGAGCTGATCTGCACAATAGGCCAGAATGAGTCGTTAGAAAAACCTGACTTAGTATAATTGTTGACGCCTGATTTGTCGTATGAAAAAGCGTATAGTGTTAACCCATGGTCGTCTGTCATATAAATTGTTTTTCCGGAAGCGGGCTTGTAGGTACTATCGTACGATATTCCGTCATTTCCAATAAGCTGGGTTTCGGCCAACATGATGGTATAATCCGGCTTGGCAACAAACCATACGCCACCCACTGCGTCGCCGGTAATATCGCCCGGGCTGGCATCTCCGGCATATTTATATAACGGCCAACCCTTGTAAGTACTCTGTTTGGCGCCATCGGTACGCGTAATGACGGCGAATTCGGAGCTGTCTAGTCCAGTGGCGAACGTCGGATTGGCCGCATAAAAGGCCGGCCAAGCCGCCAGACAGCCACCCGTACAGGCGGAACTGCCATTGGCATCCGGTGAAAAGAAATAGAGCGTATTTCCGCTACTGTCGGTAATAACCGAACCAAAATGAGCGTCCGTTTTTAATTGTAAGGAAATAGCTGTCTTGGGCGGCACGGGTGGGTAGCCGTTATTACCGTTTGTGTTGGAGCTCTTTGAACAGGAACCCAGATAAAAAATAGCCAATAGCGCCAGCACGGCACCCGTTATATATTTGAAACGCATGAAATAACAATTTTGAGATGAATAGGTTTTTTTATGAAAGCGCTTAGTAGTAAATACGCGGTTTTGAAATCCGGGTTGCGTGATGAACCCGCCAATAGTCAGGAAATAATCTGCCGCCTGATTCTACTTAAACTTTCTGGTTTCATTCCAAGATAGGAGGCAATATATTATCAGGTAATATTTTGTACTAACTGAGGTTGTCGCCCGAGCATTTTCCTATATCGTTGTTCTGCGTTGAGAGTAGTTAAATCATTGGCTCTTAAAGCGGATGACGAAATAGTATTTTGAAACATGATTAAACTAAACAATTTAAAATTTTCGCTTTCGCTAATAAGTTTTTATGTATTGACATGTGAAATTCTCAGTAATTCACATTCCGTAATACATTCAACATTTTCTGTAGCTTTTACCAGATTGATTAAACAAAGAAAAGAAGCGATAAATTCATTGGGCAAACATAAATAATTTGTTTGTTCATCGCCCTGCTCATCGTGATAAAAAAGTCGCATGAAGCCGGAATTTA
>JAYWCS010000036.1:0-10773 GCA_043780315.1 Bacteroidota bacterium
TTTTTTTTCACCAGAACAGGGGTAATCCGGATCATCAGAAAAGCCCAAAGCAGAGAGCCAGCAACGGATAAAAGCTGCGAGTTGGTTTGTTTATAAAAAAACAACGGCAGACCCGCCGACCACACTACGTAATATATAATATCGGGATAAAGATAAGTGGTTAGTGAATTTTTACCCGCCGGAATAAAAATATTTCCGTGTCTGCTATTGTTTTTAAAGTCTGTCAGGTAAAAAATGAAAGCAAAAATTAAAGTGCTTATGCCTAAACAAATAAGACCCCAGCTTGGCGTGCCTTTTTCTTTTGAAATAATAAACCAATGGCGCATGACGAAACCAATCACTATGGAACCGACACCATAAGCGATCGCAATTTTTAAAAATTTACTTTGCTCATCTGCATACTTCCTGAACAATACACCGAGTAATAATCCACCGAGTACCATTGACGGCACAATACCCCGGATAATTACACTAAAAACAGGTTTCAAACCATCGAGAAAAGACAATAAGCCCAGTTGTGAAAAGCAGTTTAAACCGATAAAAAATATAAAACTTATTGTGATGGCGCGAATATTATCTCTAACCCCCAAATAACAAAAAGCCGCCACCAGATAGCCCCAGCCGATGAGTCCTAAAATTCCCCACCAACGGGTTTGTATGTATGTAATTTTTTCAGCAGTTCCGGAACGGTAAATAAAAAAAATTGCTATGAGTACAATCGTCCCCAAAATCCGAAGTCCTTTAAAAAGAGGGCGGTTATCGGGGTAATTATTCCAAATCAGAAATACGGAAATATATCCTGCTAAAATCCAACAGTATCTGTTGAGGCCGCTCAATGTGGCGTTGTAATTGTCAATGTTTACCATAAAAACGCCAATGATCAACAGGCTGACGCATCTAATCAAAATATGTTTTGCAATTTCAGATGTAGCCTCCGTTTGAAATCTTTTATTAAACGCCAGCGGAATGGAAAGACCGACCAGGAATAGGAAACACGGAAAAACCACATCGGCGAGTCCCATTCCGTCATAGTCCCTTTTGGTATGCACCATCCACTGAGGTACGCCTTCCTCGAATAAATCGTTGACAAAAAGCATCAAAAACAAATTTAAACCACGCATGATATCGAGTGAATGGAGACGAACCTTCTTTGCATGAATCATTTGACTTTTCATTTATTTTGTTGCCGTATTCCGACTTTTTATCAGCCGGCGGTGGCCGTGTTATTGCAGTATATTAAGACTTAATCTTTATATTTTGATATGGCCCTGTTGAATTTTACGGAAAAAGGTATTTATTGTTCACCGGGAGATTTTTATATTGATCCCTGGAAACCGGTGCTACGCGCTGTTATCACGCATGCCCATAGTGATCACGCACGTCCGGGTAGCGATTTTTATTTATGTCAGCATTTTACAAAACCTCTCTTGAAACTCCGTCTGGGCGACGTGACCGTTCAGTCCGTCGAATGGGGCGAAACGGTTTTTATGAACGGTGTACAGGTTTCGCTTCACCCGGCCGGTCATATTATCGGGTCGTCGCAGATACGCGTGGAATATCAGGGGGAAGTATGGGTCGTCAGTGGGGATTATAAAACTGAAAATGACGGAATCAGCGGTGAGATTGAAATTATTCCCTGCGATACGTTTATCACCGAATCTACTTTCGGTTTACCGGTTTACCAATGGAAATCACAAAATGAATTATTTTATGAAATTCAAAACTGGATATTGGGGAACCGGGAGGAAGGAAAAAATTCTGTATTGATTGCCTATAGTCTGGGGAAAGCCCAAAGAATATTAAAAGCCCTGGAAGATGTTGCGCCGTCAATCTATGTACATGGCGCTGTCTGGAACGTACAGCAAGTGCTGGTGAAGGCCGGCTTCCAATTACCAGAAGTATTAAGGGTGATGCCGGAGATGAAAAAGAATGATTTCAAAACAGATATCATCATCGCGCCACCCTCGGCCGACCGATCTCCATGGATGAATCGCCTGCATCCCTATTCCCTCGGTGTTTGTAGTGGATGGATGCAGGTCCGGGGGAATGCCCGACGGCGGAACGTAGACGCGGGTTTTGTTCTGAGTGATCATGCGGACTGGAAGGGATTACTTTCCGTTATCACTGCCTGTGCTGCAAAAAAAGTATTTGTAACGCATGGATTTCAGTCCGCGTTCAGTCGCTACCTGAATGAAAAAGGAATCGAGTCCGAAGAGGTAAAAACAGAGTTTGGCGATGAGCGGGAAGTGGAAACAGAAAAATTATTGGCTACTGATGAAAATGCCATATCATGAAGCGATTTGCAGAACTGATGAAAAATCTGGGAACCTCCACGAAGACAAATGCTAAACTGCAGGTACTCGTGGATTATTTCGAACAGGCGGAGGATCGGGATAAGGTCTGGGTCATTGCCATATTCAGCGGAAGGAGACCCAAACGCATCGTGTCCTCTTCCTTTCTGATTGACTGCTGCATTGCATTAACGGCTTGTCCCCCCTGGCTTTTTACCGAATGCTACGGTACCGTGGGAGATCTGGCGGAAACACTATCTCTTTTGGTACCGGAAGGAAAAGCGATTGATGCAGGATTGCCTTTACATGCCTATCTGGCAAAACTTATTTCACTGCAGAAAGCATCCGATGAAGAAAAAAAGGAATACATTTTAACCAGCTGGAGCCGGCTGTCAAAAGCTGAAATGTTTGTATTCAACAAACTCATCACGGGTAATTTCAGAATTGGCGTTTCCCAAAAGATGATCGTACAGGCGTTGACAAAAATCGTGAAAAATACTCCGTCGGTCATTGCCCATCGCATCAGTGGTAACTGGGATCCGCAAACGTTTCCCTTCAGTGAGCTGAGGGGTGGGGAATCTGCAATGGCCGACCCTTCGCGGCCCTATCCATTTTACCTCGCCTACGCTTTGGAAGACCCGCCAGAAAATCTGGGAAATACGGCAGATTGGTTTGCCGAATGGAAATGGGATGGTATCCGCGGGCAAATCATACGGCGCGACCAGCAGCTATTCGTTTGGAGTCGCGGGGAAGAACTGATAACTGATAAATTTCCGGAATACGCTCCGTTGCTGGGACGTCTTCCGGAGGGGACGGTGTTGGATGGGGAGATTATTTGCATTTCACCGGAAGCAAATTCTTCCGGTGGGTTTGTTCCCTTGCCGTTCTCTGTTTTGCAAACCAGAATCGGCCGGAAAAACATAACCCGGAAGCAGTTAACAGAGGCACCGGTAGGCTTCATCGCGTACGACCTGCTAGAATATCAGGGAGTAGATTTTCGAGACCGGCCGATGGAAGAGCGGAGGGCGGGGCTGGAAAAGATGGTGCGGGAAACGGCGTCAGACGTTCTGAATATTTCACCCTTTGTATCCTATTCCGGATGGGACGAACTCCGTGACATTCGGTTAAAATCACGGGAAACCGGGAGTGAGGGGATTATGCTCAAAAGAAAAGCGGCTGTTTATCAGACAGGCCGTAAACGCGGCGACTGTTGGAAATGGAAAATCGATCCACTGGTGATTGACGCCGTGATGGTTTATGCACAAAAAGGGAGTGGACGCAGAAGTAATTTATATACGGATTATACCTTTGCCGTAAAGCAGGGGGATCAGCTCATAACTTTTACAAAAGCATATTCCGGACTGACTGATAAAGAATTTAACGAAGTAGATCATTTTGTAAAGCATCATTCAATCGAAAAATTCGGACCTGTCCGAACGGTTAGGCCGGAACTTGTTTTTGAAATTGCGTTTGAAGGCATAGCAGAATCTAAACGTCATAAATCGGGGGTTGCTCTCCGTTTCCCGCGTATCAGCCGTTGGCGGAAGGATAAAAAACCAGATGAAATCAATACGCTGGAAGATTTGAAGAGCATGCTCCGGCAATATGGTAAACCATAAAAAAAGATTCCCCTTCATGCGTTTTCGACGGCTGAAGTGTTTAGCCTACAAAATAAAACGGCGTTCCCCCACAGGAATTATACTAAATATTCTATTGGCATTGGCCGACGGAATGTGTTTGTTTGGTAACAAATAAAATGGTGTCGCGAAATCATCTATATTTTAGCAAACTTCCACCGTTTAATTCTGTACCCATAAAAAGCATAGAAAACGAGAAAAAAATAACAGGGTAACAATACCCAATAGCCACTTCGCAAGTCAAACCGATCGGCCACATATCCGTATATCAAAGGCATGAGCGCGTTGCCACTCAGTCCCATGATGAGAATCGACGCGCCCAGTTTGAGATGTTTTCCGAGTCCGTCTAAAGCAAGCGGCCAAATGCCTGTCCAGATCATAGAGTTGGCAAATCCAAGCAATACGAGAAACCATATCGAAATGTCGATTGTATGTCCGGCGTAGTTACTGGTACCTTTCACGGTCAGCACGAGCAACGAAAACAATATCCCCAGCAGCGTGCAAAACCGGAGTGCGTTGAGTTGCGAAATAAACCGGGGAATTAATAAGACGCCCAGCAAATAACCGCAGATAGTTGCAAACAAGGTGTAAGAAGGAAATGCTTTGGCCTCAAAGATTGTGAGACCCATTCCCTGCGCATACCCGATAATCGAGTCGACTGCAATAATTTGTGCGCCGACATGAAAAAAAATGGCAATCCCGCCCAATATTAAATGGGGATAGTCAAAAATGCCCGTGTTGTTTTTTTGAATGTCCTGCGTCGGTTCATCCGGGAAATTTTCAATTTCAGGCAAGGGGGAATACCTTACCACAAAACCTAAAATAGTTAAAAGGCAGGAAACACCCGCATAGGGAATGATGACCCTTCTGATTAGTTCATCCAACACGTGATTTTTTTGAACCAGATTCAATTGATGAATCGTCTTGAATACTTCCTGATCGCCGGGCCGCAGAATTACCGCGGCAAGAAGTAGCGGCGCGATGATTCCCGCCGTCTTGTTGCAAATGCCCATGATGCTAATTCGTTGCGCCGCCCGTTCTTTGGCACCCAGGATCGTCACATAGGGATTGGCGGCAGTCTGAAGTATGGACAAACCAATGCCGATCGTAAACAAACCCATTAAGAAAACCGGATACGAACGGAATAGTGCTGCCGGAATAAAAATAAAAGCACCGACTGCCATTACCCAAAAACCCACCATCATGCCTTGCTTAAATCCAATCTTTTTGAGCAGGTAGGAAGCCGGCACAGATATTACCAGATACGATATATAAAAAGCAAAAGTTACCAGGTAGGCCTGGAGGTTTGACAATTCGCAGGCGATTTTAAAGTATGGAATGAGCATGGCATTCGTCCATGTTACAAAACCAAATACAAAGAACATCATCCCAATGGTGAAAATGGGAATGATGTTCAGGGGCAATTTTTTCAACTCCATTTCAGTCAGTATGGCATTTTTGCAAAGATGCTCATTTTAAGGTAATATCTTTCGGATGCAATTAAATTAAACACTTTGCCCAAATGTAAGCAGGTTGTTGTCCGGGTCAAGCATAGCAAATTCTTTTTGTCCCCAGGGTTTGATATGCAATTTTCCTCTTGGATGTATATTTTGCTTTGTGTCTAACATCGATTGGTAAAGAGTGTCAATATCGTTTGTACGTATATAAACCTGTCCATAATTTTCTTTTGGGTCAAGCGCTCTAAATTCAAAAAAATGAATTTGTATATGGTCTCTTTGAAATATTAAATAGCCCTCAAAGTCTGCATTCCCGATGTCTTTAAAGCCCAATCTGTTGGATCCGTTATTGCGTGATTTCACATTTCACCTGCCCGGAATGGTCGTAAAGAAATAATTTGTCCGACTGATTTTCGAATTTCAATTCAAAGAATCCAACTGAATTCCATAATAAATAATCTTTGGGCGAAGCTGGGTTGTATAGTGCGATTTCTTTTTCGGACAGTTTATTTGTTTTACTGCCTGCACCACCGATAATATCATGAATACTGTCTGCTAAATAAGCTTCCCCGATGATACTATCCAGGTTATGATAAAGTAATTTTTCTTCTTCGGGGACTTTATTTTTCTTAATTCCAGTTTGAATGATACGGTAAGTATCGATAAAGATCATCCGGATAGAATGATTATTTAAATCAACAAAGGACAGACCATACTCGCCCGGTTCCATCAGTCATGATTTACCGGAGTGAAAAAAGCATAGCCCCGGTATTTATAGAGAATGGAGAGTTACGTGTTTACTTTGCGAATCGTATTTTGGCCACTGTCAAATCCTTTCAATCCAAATGGTATGATACCCCTTTACAAATCTTTGTAAGTGTTGTCACCCAAAAAAACCGCTGCACTATCCAGGTGACTTATCATTTTTTTTGAGATTCAATAATGTTTCTCGGGTTTTTTCATTGTCGCCTGCATCTCCAACGAGGTATACGTTGAATTCAGGTTGGGCGCGGGTTATTTTGAAAGTCAGCGTCAGAAATAAGATTTAGAATACAGACAGCTGCCACCGCTTAAATAATTTCATCGCTGATTAATTTATCCGCTTATTTATTTGCAAAAATGATTAAAATAATTCCCGCCAGGTATAACAACAACATACCATACAATTGGCGGTAGGTTTTTGGTGAGGCATTCTTAAATTCTTTCCAGATAAAAATACCCCAAACGGCGGCAACGATCGTAGCACCCTGTCCTAAACCGTAAGAAATAGCTGCCCCGGCTTTCCCAGAAGCAATAAGGTTAAATGACATACCCAGATGCCAAATCATACCACCCAATATGCCAATAATATGATCTTTCGCCGACCCGTTGAAATAATCATTTATACGAAGCCTTGCGCCTGCAAAAGGAAACCGCATTAATAATCCATTGAAAAGAAAATTGCTTACCACCAAACCGGTCGCGAAAAATACCAAGGCGGTATAGGGTGTCAATTTCCCCGGTTCGGGCATATTGAAATTGCCGGCTGTTGAAGCGGCCACATAACGGTAGAAAAATCCCATGAGGATTCCGGCAACTATTGCCAGTGCCAATCCTTTGAAAGAAAAGCTGGATTGACCTTTATTTACCTGTTTATAGGCATTTGCGTTGATAAGAATAGCCATGGCAATCAATGCCACGCCGCTGAAAAGCAATGTGGCATTGCCTTGCGGGTTGCCAGCGTAATTAACGATGACACCTAATATTAATGCAATGCCAATACCGACCGGAAAGGCGACCGACATGCCGGCTAAAGCAATTGCCGAGACTAAAAGAATATTTGCGAGGTTAAAAACAATACCACCAATAAAAGCGGAAACAATAGATGCCCGATCTGCCTGCTGGACATCGGCTATAAAAGAACGGCCTGCTGCGCCCTGGCTCCCTAATGTAAATGCCATTATCAATGATAGTATTAAAATGCCGAATGCATAATCCCAATAAAATAGTTCAAACCGCCATTTGGCTGAACTGAGTTTGGTTGTATTGGCCCAAGAACCCCAGCACAACATCGTGATAAAACAAAATAAAATCGCAATGGAATAAGAATGAACAATAAACATTTTTCACAGTTTTTACGAAAGGTCAAGCTCGTTTCTGAAAGGCGCAGATGATTGGGCGCCCATTTTAGTAACAGAAATAGCAGCAGCCCTGCATGCAAATTCAACGGCGTCCTTCCACGGTTTGTTTTCGGATAGAGCCACTACCAAAGCGCCATTAAAAACGTCACCGGCGGCCGTGCTATCAACGGCTTTTACCTTGCTGGTAGTTATCATGCCTTCAAAACTTTCGGTTGCCGCATAAGCGCCTTGGCTTCCCATGGTGATAATGATGTTTAACACACCTCTTGATTTAAAAACCCTGACAGATTCCTTGGCTGTGTTTTCATTGGTTACTGATATGCCCGTGAGCAATTCGGCCTCTGTTTCGTTTGGAGTAATTAAAAAAAGCCCTTTATAAACCGCTGGAGATATTTCGGCAGCAGGGGCGGGGTTCAGGATTAAATATTTTTGATTGTCATGAGCATACGCAGCAAGGTATTCTACAATTGCCAAGGGGGTTTCCAACTGCGTTAAAAAATAGTCAGCATTTCGCAACACAGTGTCCAGGACTGCTAGGTCCTGAACAGATAAAAGTGCATTTGCCCCAGATGCAACCACAATTTCATTTTCGCCTTCTGCATTAATTGTAATTAAGGCAACCCCGGTTGGGGCATCCCTGGTTTGAATAATATATTCAGTATTAATTTTTTCATTTGAATAATGTTTGATTGCATTATTACCGAAAAGGTCTTGTCCTACTTTGCAAATAAAACTCACTTGCGAGCTCAGCCGGGCAGCAGCCACCGCCTGATTGGCTCCTTTTCCACCTTGAAACATGAAAAAATCACCACCCAAAATAGTTTCGCCTGGTTTGGGAAAGCGCGCTGCTTTTAAAACCATGTCGGTGTTGGAACTACCGATCACGAGAATATATTTATTCATGTTTAAATTTTTACTTTCCCTCCCGATTTGTTATTTAGTCAAAAATTTGGTGGTGCTTGGCTAGCTCGTATTCCTATTCTTCACAGTCGTTTTTATTGAAGATACCCTCAATCTTCTAATGGCCAGGCGGGCCGGCACCTCAAACAAGAAATTAATGTATAAAATAAATTACATATTTAATTATTTAACTGAAATTCAATAATTAAGCAGAGTTTTCTTTAGGCAGTTCCGGTATTTACATTGATTTGTAGGCGTAACAAAAAAAATTTTATTAACTTATTAATATTATTTTATCAAAATATTGTTAATTTCTACTAATTTACCAACGATTGTAGAGTTGTGGGATCTTCGTGATCCGGAGTCAGGTTTGTTGGTTTTCTACTGTAAACGCATCACCAAAACAAAAAACTGCATTATGAAGAGCTCGAAGAAATTATCTTTTATTTTAATGTTTCTTTTCCCGGCCTTTCTTGCTCTTGCGCAAAATGCCCCCATTGCTGGTAAAGTGAGCGATGTAAATGGGAATGGCATTCCGGGTATTACGGTGCTGGTGAAAGGCAGTACCAAGCGTGCGGCAACGCAGGCCGATGGTTCTTTTACCATTATGGCTCCGGCAAATGCCACGCTGGTTTTTAGCGGAGTTGGTTACGGTACAAAGGAAATTCCGGTGAATGGCCTTTCTACCCTCAGCGTTTCGCTGGAAACAAAACAAACTGAATTGGGCGAAGTCGTTGTAACCGCTCTGGGTATTACACAGAAAACAAAATCTCTGGTGTATGCTACCCAGACCGTTAAAACCACTGAACTGGTTAGTGTACGTGATCCTAATAATGTATTGAACTCCTTATCGGGTAAGGTTGCCAATGCGGTGATCAGCCAGGGTTCAGGTGGTCCGGGCAGTGGAGCTCGAATCGTTTTGAGGGGTAACCGTTCCATACAGGGCGATAATAATGCACTGATCGTAATAGACGGGGTTCCTATTGTCAACAACACCTATAGTTCGGCAAACAATGATTTTGGCTCGGTGCAAGGATCAGATGGTGCTTCGAATATTAATCCGGATGATATCGAATCCGTTACCGTATTGCGCGGTGCCTCCGCGGCTGCTTTGTATGGCAGCCAGGCAGGTAACGGTGTTATTGTAATTACAACCAAAAAAGGAGGAAAGGACAAGGTTTCGGTGAACTTTAATTCCGGGGCCGTTCTTGAATCTACTTTTACCCTGCCTTCGTTTCAAAATTCTTATGGACAGGGTAATACCGGCCTGCTTCCCACCGATTCAACTTTTGGTGACAGCTGGGGTCCGAAAATGGCCGGTCAGCCTTTTGTCAATTTTCTGGGCAAGCAAACCACCTATTCATCCCAACCGGACAATGTCAAAAATTTTTTCAGAACGGGTCAAAGCTTTAATAATTCCATCAGCGTATCCGGGGGATCCGAAAAATCCCAGACTTATCTGAGCTATACCAATAACAGCGTACAGGGTATTGTGCCCGGAAATAGTTTGATCAGGCACACGATAACCGTCAGACAATCCAATCAAATTAGCAAGCGTTTTTCCACGGATGCCAAAATCACTTATATCAGTCAGGATATTAAAAACAGACCCCGTACTGGCGAAGAAAACGCCCCGGTTATTAACATTTATAACATCCCCCGTAACGTGAGTGGCGCGGAAGCAAAAAATTACCAGAGTTTTGATGTATTTGGTGTACCGGTGCCGCTTCAATATCCATCCACGTTAAATTCTATTTATCAGAATCCTTACTGGGTTATCAATAACACAGCCCTGAATGAAACCAGGGACCGGATTATGGGATTTCTATCCGCCAAATTCCAGATTACCAGCTTCCTGAGTTTAACCGGAAGGGCCAATCTGGATAGAACAATCGATAAACTGAATCAGCAGTATGAGCAGGGTACACTGCTCTGGGCGCCCAATGCAGGAGGTTACTTTTCCCAGCAGAATATTGTCACCACCCAAAAATGGTTTGATGGCATTTTGGAAGGTGCCAACACGATAACAAAAGACCTTAAAATCAACTATCACGCAGGGATGATTTTTCAGGACTCCAGATTTGACAACCTGCAAACTACTGCCAATGGTTTGAATGTTACCAATAAATTCAGTCTGAATTATGCTACCAACCCGTCCATTTTCCAGAGTGGTCAGCAAGTACAGACCCAGGCTGTTTTCGGTCAGGCGAGCGTTTCGTGGAAAGATGCATTTTTCGTAGATGCCAGTTTTCGTAATGACTGGGATTCCCGTTTGCCTTCCCCTTATTCTTATCAATATTACTCCGTGGGGGCCTCTGCCGTTTTATCGGACCTCATAAAAATGCCGACCAGCATTTCCTTTCTGAAG